>NZ_JBEPBI010000003.1:0-157487 GCF_040299045.1 Streptomyces sp. NPDC001027 | reverse complement strand
ACCCGGTCGTCCTCGGCCCGCGCGAGACGGAAACCGGTCTCCAGGAACGCGCGCAGGGCGTCCGCCGTGCCGGCGTCCAGCGCCCTGTTGGCCTCCCGCACGACGGCCTTGCCGGAGGCCTTGTCGCCGAGGATGCGCGCGACCGCGACGCGCAGGTCGTCCAGCGACATCTCGTCCACGGGCGTGTCGGTCGCCGCCGCGGCGGTCGCCGTCGCGGCCGTCGCCGTCGCGGCCGCCGGTGCGCCGGCGGCGAACGCCGGGGAGGCGAAGAGCAGGGCCGGGCCCAGTGCGGTGGCCGTGACGAGCAGGGCAACGCGATGCTGTCGCATGAGTGTGTTCCTCCGTGATGTGGCGGTCGCTGCGAGGGATTCTCACCCTCGTGCGCCGCCTGATGCACTGCCGGAAACCGGCAGTCCCCGTCGGCATTCGATGCCTTGTTCGTACATCATCGAACCGCCCGGAGGTAATCTCAACTCCCTTTGGAACCGCCCCGGTTACGCGCACCGACGCGCACCGGCCGGCCCTCGTCCGGCAGGCCGGGGGCTCAGCCCGGCCAGACGATGGCCTGCACCTCGCTGTAGGCGTGCAGCGCGTACGAGCCGACGTCGCGGCCCACCCCGCTCTTCTTGAACCCGCCGAACGGGGCCTCCATGTTGCGGCCGACGGTGTTGACGCCGACGCCGCCCGCCCGCAGCCTGCGGGCCACGCGGAAGGCGCGGGCCACGTCCGCCGACCAGACGTAGTCGATGAGGCCGTAGTCGCTGTCGTTGGCGAGGGCGACGCCCTCCTCCTCGTCGTCGAAGGGCACGACCGTCACGACAGGGCCGAAGATCTCCTCCCGCACCGCCCGCATGTCGTTGGTGCAGTCGGCGAGGACGGTCGGCGCGACGTAGAACCCGCGTTCCGGCGGCGGGCGTTCGCCGCCGGTGACGACCGTCGCGCCCTCCTTGCGCGCCAGTTCGACGTACGACTCCACCCGGTCCCGGTGCGCTGCCGAGATCACCGGGCCGACGACCGTGTCCGGCTCCCTCGGATCGCCGACCTTCAAACGGCTTGCGTACACGGCCAGTTGCTCCACCAGCCGGTCGTACACCCCGCGCTGCGCCAGCACCCGTGTCGGGGCCGTGCAGATCTGGCCGCTGTAGAAGGAGAAGGTGGTGCCGATGCCGGCCACCGCCGAGGCGAGGTCCGCGTCGTCGAGGACGACCGCGGCGCCCTTCCCGCCCAGTTCCATCAGCTGACGCCGCATGTCCCGGCCGCACGTCTCGCCGATGCGCTGTCCGACGGCCGTCGAGCCGGTGAAGCTCACCATGTCGACGTCCGGCGAGGACACCGCCGTCTCGCCGACCGCGACCGCGCGCCCGGACAGGACGTTGACGACGCCGCGCGGGACGCCCGCCTCCTGCAGCGCCTCCGCCATCCGGTAGACGGACAGCGGGTCCTGCGGGGCCGGTTTCACCACCACCGTGTTGCCCATGGCGAGGGCGGGCGCGACCTTGCCCGCCGGGTTCGCCCACGGGTTGTTGTACGAGGTGACGCAGGCGACGACGCCGACCGGCTGACGCACGGCCAGCGCGCCCATGACGCCGGCCTTCCCCGCCCCCACTGCCTGAAGGGCGTGGGAGGTGCCCCCACCGGCCTCGTTGACCTGCGGTGCGATCGGCCACTCGGCGGGCTCCACGCGCGCGTACCGGCGGAAGCGGGCCGCGGCCACCCCGACCTGCATCGCGCGCGCGGTCGCGGTGGTGGCGCCGGTCTCCGCCTGCGCGAGCTCGGCGTACGGCACGAGCCGGTCCCGGATGAGGTCGGCCGCCCTGGCCAGCACGGCCGCCCGCTCCCCCGGCGGGGTCCGCGACCACGGGCCGAGCGCCTCGCGGGCCGCCGCGCAGGCCTCGCGCACCTGATCCGGCGAGGCCTCCGGCGCCCGGCCGACGGTCCTCTCGGTCGCCGGGTCGACGACGTCGTAGTGTCCGCCGTCGGGCTCCACCCAGTCCCCGCCGACGAACAGCCGCTGGGCGTCGTCGGCGGCCGGTCGCCCCACCTCGCTCATCCGGTGCTCACCGTCCTGGTGTCCCGCCCCGAGCGCAGCACCCGTCCCGGCACGGCGCCCGTCACCATGTCGTCGCGGATGGCGGCGACGCCGTTCACCCACACCGCGCGCACCCCGACGGCCTTGGAGTCCAGCCGCGGACTGTCACCCGGCAGGTCGTGCACCAGGGTGGCCTTGCCCGCGTCGATCCGCTCCGGGTCGAACAGGACGAGGTCGGCATGGAAGCCCTCCTGGATCCGGCCCCGCTCCCGCAGCCCGAACAGCCTCGCCGGGTCGTCCGTCAGCATCTTCACCGCCTGCTCCAGACCGGCCAGCCTGCGGCCGCGCAGACAGTCGCCGAGGAAGCGGGTGGTGTAGGGCGCCCCGCACATGCGGTCCAGGTGCGCGCCCGCGTCGGACCCGCCGAGCAGGACGTCCTCGTGGTTCCAGACCTCCGCCCGCAGCGCCCACGAGTCGGGGTCGTTGTCCGTGGGCATCGGCCACAGCACGGTGCGCAGCGCGTCGGCGGCGCAGATCTCGACCAGGCAGGCGAAGGGGTCCAGGCCGCGTTCGGCGGCGATGTCCCGTACCACCCGGCCCGTGAGGCCCGCGTTGGCCGCGCTGTAGGTGTCGCCGATGACGTACCGCCCGAAGTCGGTCAGCCGACGGAAGACGCCCGCCTCCTTCGAGTCCGCCCGCCGCAGCATCTCCGCCCGGACGGCCGGGTCGCGCAGCCGTTCGATGCGCTGCGGGACCGGGAGGGCGAGGACCGGCCCCCACCCCGGGATCAGGTTCAGCGCGCAGAAGGCGCCCAGCGACATGTTCATCGGCGTGAGGATCGGCATGGTCAGCGCCACCACCCTGCCGCCCGCCTTGCGCGCGCGTTCGCTCGCCATGAGCTGGCGGGGCACCCGTTCCGGCACGGCCGCGTCGACGGTGAGGACGTTCCAGTTCAGGGGGCGTCCGGCGGCTGCGCTCATCTCCGCGAGCAGATCGATCTCGGCGTCGCTGAACTGGTCGAGGCAGCCCGCCACGATCGCCTCGATCTGCGTGCCCTCGTGCTCGCCCACCGCCCGGGACATCGCCAGCAGCTCCGCGGGCCGGGCGTGCCGGGAGGCGACCGGCTGTCCGTCCCCGTCGGAGTGGGTCGAGGACTGCGTGGTGGAGAATCCCCAGGCGCCGGCGTCCATCGCGTCGTGCAGCAGCCGGACGATCTCCGCCAGCTGCGCCTCGTCGGGCTGCCCGCCCACCGCGTCCGGGCCCATCACGTGCCGCCGCAGCGCGCAGTGCCCCACCATGAAGCCGGCGTTGACGGCGATCCGCCCCTCCAGGGCGTCCAGGTACTCCCCGAAGCCGCTCCAGTTCCAGGGCGCGCCCTCCTCGAGGGCGACCAGCGACATGCCCTCCACCTTGGACATCATGCGGCGGGTGTAGTCGGCGTCCTCGGGACGGTCCGGGTGCAGCGGCGCGAGGGTGAAGCCGCAGTTGCCGGCCGCGACCGTGGTCACCCCGTGGTTCAGGGACGGGGTGGCGTACGGATCCCAGAACAGCTGGGCGTCGTAGTGCGTGTGCGGATCGACGAACCCGGGGGCGAGGACGAGGCCGGCCGCGTCCTCGGACGTACGGGTCTCCTCGGTGACCGTGCCGACGACGGCGATCCGCCCGTCCCGGATGCCGACGTCGGCCGTGAAGGCGGGCCCACCGGACCCGTCGACGACGGTCGCGCCCTTGATGACGTGATCGAGCATGAGAGCTTCTCCTCAACTCCGTTGCGGGCAGCACCGCTCAGGGGCGCGGGGAACTGCGCCACCAGCCACGAGGATCCGCGGCCGCCGAACGGCCCGCACGCCTACGGCGCGTACGCGCCAGGCCGGTCGACGACAGCGTCACGCGCCCTGCCGGAACCGCGTGGTGCGGTGCACGGGGTCCGTGTCGATCTTCGGGATGACGTGCTCCCCGATCAGCCGGATCGTCTGCAGCGTCTCCTCCTTCGGCACCCCGACCGGGAGCCCGAAGGACAGCTGGTCCGCGCCCGCCTGCTCCCACCGCTTGCACTGCCGCGTCACCTCGTCGGGGTCGCCGCAGATCAGCAGCTCCTCCTCGATGAGCAGTTCGACGAACTCGGCGTTGTACTCGGGCAGGGTCTCCGGCCAGACCGGGAAGCCCTCAGGCCGCGGGAAGGTGTCGTGGTAGCGGAACACCAGCGAGGGCAGGTAGTGCAGTTCGCCCTCGACGGCGATGCGGATCGCCTCGTCGTGCGTGGGCGCGCAGATCGCGGTCGTCGTCACCATCACGTTGTCGTTGACGAAGTCCCCGATCGGCTCGGCGTTCACGACGGCCGTCTTGTACTGCTCGAGCACCCACTCCATGTCGGAGACCTTCTGGATGCTGAAGCCCAGCACGCCGAGTCCCTTGCGGGCGGCCATCGCGTACGAGGGCGGCGACCCGGCCGCGTACCACATCGCCGGGTGCGACTTCCCGTACGGCTTGGGCAGGATCTTGCGCGGCGGCAGCTGCCAGTGCTTGCCCTGGAAGCCGGCGTACTCGTCCTGGAGCCACATCTTGGGGAACTCGGCGATGGTCTCCTCCCAGATCTCCTTCGTGTGGTTCATGTCGGTGATGCCGGGGAGGAAGCCGAGGATCTCGTGGGAGCCGGCGCCGCGTCCGCTGCCGAACTCGAAGCGGCCCTCGGTGAGGTGGTCGAGCATGGCGACCTTCTCGGCGACCTTCACCGGGTGGTTGACCTGCGCCAGCGGGTTGAAGATGCCCGAGCCGAGGTGGATGCGGTCGGTCGCGTGGGCGAGGTAGCCGAGGAAGACGTCGTTGGCGGAGAGGTGCGAGTACTCCTCCAGGAAGTGGTGCTCGGACGCCCAGGCGTACTTGAAACCGGACCTGTCCGCCTGGATGACGTACTCGGTCTCCTCCATCAGCGCCTTGTGCTCGGCGAGCGGATCGGTCTCGGCGCGCTTGCCCACGTATCCCTGTACGAAGAGCCCGAATTCCAAGGCGGTTCACCGTCCCCGGTTCTGATGTCCACGGATCTGATTCTGACGGACCGTCAGGTCAGCTGGCCCGACTGTCGCACCACCCGCAAGGAGGGTCAATAGCTGACGTACAGTCAGATGAGGGCGACTCCCGCGAGCCATCCCCCGTCGATCACGAACGGCTGCCCGGTGATGTAGGAGGAGTCCTGCGAGGTGAGGAACAGCGCGAGGCGGGCCACCTCCTCCGGGCGGCCGATCCGGCCCAGCGGCACGAGCTTGCGGTACAGCCCGTCGACGGCCTTCGCGGTCTCCTCCCGGTCGGTGTCCGGATCCAGCAGCGAGGGGTTGGACATCGCGGTGTCGACCGCGCCCGGGCACACGGCGTTGACCCGGATGCCGCGCGGCGCGAGCTCCAGCGCGGCGACCCGGGTGAGCCCGAGGATCGCGTGCTTGGACGCCGCGTACGCGCCCACCGCCGCCATCCCGGTCATCGCGGTGTACGAGGCCGTGTTGACGATCGTGCCCCCGTCGGCCATCACCGGCGCGACCGTCTTGACGCCGAGGAAGCAGCCGACCTGGTTCACCTTGACGACCTGCATGAACTCGTCGAGAGGCGTGTCGGTGAGCGCGTTGAAGCGCAGGATGCCGGCGTTGTTGACGAGGCCGTCGACGCGGCCGTACTCCTGCTGCGCGGCGCGCACCGCCGACTGCCAGGCCTCCTCGCTGGCGACGTCGAGCTCGACGAACAGCGCGCCGAGCTCCTCGGCCAGCGCCCGGCCCTGCTCCTGGAGGACGTCGGCGACGACCACCCGGGCGCCCTCCTCGGTGAAGAGCCGCGCCTCCTGCTCGCCCTGGCCGCGTGCGGCTCCGGTCACGATGACGACACGACCGTCCAGCTTGCCCATGACTGTCCTCCCTGACGTGGGGTTCACAGGTGCGGGGCGACCTCGGCCCCGAACGCGGTGATCTGGTCGATGAGTTCGGAGCGGCTCCGGCAGCGGAACCGGACCTGGATCTGGCCGACGCCCATCGCCGGGTAGGCGCGCAGCGAGGCGGCGAGGGCCTGCGGCGGCCCGGTGAGGGTGCGGCGGCCGACGTTCCAGGAGGGCGTGCCGACGTACAGGGGCTCCGTGATGGCGCCGACGGTGAACGGCTGCTCGACGCCGGCCTCGGCGCGCAGCCGCGCGATCCGCTCGATCTGCGCGGGGAGCCGCTCCCTCGGATCGCCCTGGGGCAGCCAGCCGTCGCCCTTGAGCGCGGCTCGGCGCACGGCGGCCGGGGAGGAGCCGCCGACCCACACGGGCACGCGGGCCTGGGCCGGGCGGGGCCGTTGTCCGAGCCCCTCGAAGTCGTACGCCTTCCCGTGGTGGGAGGGGAACTCGTCCGGGCCGAGGGCGGCGCGCAGGGCGTCGATCGTCTCGTCCAGGAGCGTGCCGCGCCGTTCGAAGTCCGCGCCCAGCGCCTCGAACTCCTCGCGCACGTGCCCCGCGCCGACCCCGAGGATCAGCCGGCCGCCGCTGAGGTGGTCGAGGGTCGCGTACTGCTTGGCCGTGACGAGGGGGTGGCGCAGGCCGACGACGGCGACGTGGCTGAGCAGCCGGACGCGCGTCGTCACGGCCGCGAGGTGGGCGAGGGTCGCCACGGGGTCGTACCAGACCGTGCTCATGGCCTCGGCCAGCCGGCGCGGGATCGCCACGTGGTCGCAGGCGGCGACGTAGGCGAAGCCGGCCCGGTCGGCGGCCCGGGCGATCTCGACGAGGTCGGCGGGTCCGGCGTCGGCCTCCCACGGTTCGGCGAACATCGTCGACTGGGACTGGACCGGCAGCTGGATGCCGTACGCGAGGCTCACCGGGGGCTCCACAGGCCGTCCTCGGTCAGCCCCAGCAGCTTGATCGCGTTGCCCCGCACGATCCGCTCCACCACGTCCGGGGCCAGGTGGCCCATCTGCGCCTCGCCGACCTCCCGCGACTTGGGCCAGGTGGAGTCGGAGTGCGGGTAGTCGGTCTCGTAGAGGACGTTTCCGGCGCCGACGGAGTCGAGGTTGCGCAGCCCGAAGGCGTCGTCGAAGAAGCAGCCGAAGACATGGTCGGCGAACAGCTCGGACGGCGGCCGGTGGACCTTGTCGGCGACCCCGCCCCAGCCGCGGTTCTCCTCCCACACCACGTCGGCGCGCTCCAGGATGTAGGGGATCCAGCCGATCTGGCCCTCCGCGTACATCACCTTCAGGCTCGGGAAGCGCTCGAACTTGCCGCTCATCAGCCAGTCGACCATCGAGAAGCAGCAGTTGGCGAAGGTGATGGTGGATCCGACGGCGGGCGGGGCGTCCTGCGAGGTGGACGGCATACGGCTGCTGGAGCCGATGTGCATGGCGACGACCGTGCCGGTCTCGTCGCAGGCGGCGAGAAAGGGGTCCCAGTAGTCGGTGTGCACGGAGGGCAGGCCGAGGTGCGGGGGTATCTCGGAGAAGGCGACCGCGCGCACCCCGCGGGCCGCGTTGCGCCGGACCTCCGCGGCCGCCAGCTCGGCGTCCCACAGCGGGACGAGGGTGAGCGGGATCAGCCGCCCCGCGGCCTGCGGGCCGCACCACTCCTCCACCGTCCAGTCGTTGTAGGCGCGCACGCACAGCAGGCCCAGCTCACGGTCGGCGGCCTCGGTGAAGGTCTGTCCGCAAAACCGCGGGAAGGTGGGGAAGCAGAGGGCGGACTGGACGTGGTTGACGTCCATGTCGGCGAGCCGGGAGGGGACGTCGTAGGAGCCCGGGCGCATCTGCTCGTAGGTGATGACCTCCAGCTTGATCTCGTCGCGGCTGAAGCCGACGGCGGTGTCGAGGCGGGTGAGCGGGCGGTGCAGGTCCTCGTAGACCCACCAGTCGCCGATCGGTCCGTCGTCGCCGGGCTCGCCCATGACGGGCTTGAAGCGGCCGCCGAGAAAGGTCATCTCCTTCAGCGGGGCCCGGACGACGCGGGGTCCGGTGTCGAGGTACTTCCTCGGCAGGCGGTCCTGCCAGACGGTACTCGGCTCCACGGTGTGGTCGTCGACGGAGATGATCGGCGGGAGCGGGGAGGCGGCGGGCGGTGCGGCGGGCGGTGCGGCGGGTGAGGTGTCCATGGAAGGCACGGTAGCGCTGATCTGACGGTGCGTCAGCTAGCCTGCGGCCGCCGCTGCGGGCCCGCGGTGGCCGGATGTGTGCGCGGAGACTGTGTGGGCTCTGTGGACTCCCGTGCGCCTGTCTGTGATCGGCGTCTCGCGCGACTGACGGTTCCGGCATGGACAGGGCAAACTGGGCCTCGGTACTTCGAATGCCTAAGGGGAGCCCTGATGGACGACCGCGCAGAGCACGACGAGCCGCGTGTGCCGCAGCAGAGGCGCTCCGGCTCGGCCGGGGAGCCGGCCGCGCTGCGCTTCGATGTGCTCGGCCCGGTGCGCGCCCGGCGCGGCGAGGAGCAGCTGCCCACCGGCAGCCCCCAGCAACGCGCTTTGCTGGCGGCCCTGTTGCTGCGCGAGGGCCGTACCGCGACGGCCGGCGAGCTGATCGACGCGCTGTGGGGCGAGGAGCCGCCCTCGCAGGCGCTGGCGGCGGTGCGGACGTACGCGTCCCGGCTGCGCAAGGCGCTGGACCCGGGCGTCCTGGTGACCGAGTCCGGCGGATACGCCGTGCGCGGTCTGGGCGAGGGCGCCCTGGACCTGGCGGTGGCGCAGGAGTTCGCCTCGGAGGCCGACAAGGCGAGGGCGGCCGGCGACCTGGGGCGGGCCCGGGAGACGCTGAACCGGGCGCTCGCCCTGTGGGACGGCGAGGCGCTGGCCGGCGTCCCCGGACCCTATGCGGAGGCGCAGCGCGTCCGGCTGGAGGAGTGGCGGCTGGGACTGCTGGAATCCCGCCTGGACATGGACCTGGAGCAGGGCTGCCACGCGGACGCCGTGTCGGAGCTGACCGCGCTGACGGCGGCCTACCCGTTGCGCGAGCGGCTGCGCGAACTGCTCATGCTGGCGCTGTACCGCAGCGGCCGGCAGGCGGAGGCGCTGGCCGTGTACGCGGACACCCGGCGGCTGCTGGCCGAGGAGCTGGGGGTGGATCCCCGGGCGGGACTGCGGGAGTTGCAGCGCCGCATCCTGCAGGCCGACCCGGAGCTGGCCGAGCCTTCGGCGCCCGCGGCGGAACCTGCGGTGGTACGGGTGCGTCCCGCACAACTCCCGGCGACCGTCCCGGACTTCACCGGCCGGGCGGCCTTCGTGGCGGAGCTCAGCGAGGTGCTGGCGGCGGCAGGCGGCGGCGGCTCCGGCGGGGTGATGGCCGTGTCGGCGCTGGCGGGCATCGGAGGCGTGGGCAAGACGACCCTCGCGGTGCACGTGGCGCACCAGGCCCGCCCGGTCTTCCCCGACGGGCAGCTGTACGTCGACCTGCAGGGCGCCGGGGCACGGGCGGCCGAGCCGGAGACCGTCCTCGGCGCGTTCCTGCGCGCCCTCGGCGCGGCGGAGTCGGCGATCCCGGACTCCCTGGAGGAACGGGCGGCGCTGTACCGCTCGCTGCTGGACGGGCGCCGGATCCTGGTGCTGCTGGACAACGCGCGCGACGCCGCCCAGGTGCGTCCTCTGCTGCCGGGCACGGAGGGCTGCGCGGCGCTGGTCACCTCACGGGTGCGGATGGTGGACCTGGCCGGGGCCCACCTGGTCGACCTGGACGTGATGTCCCCGGACGAGGCGCTGGCCCTGTTCACCCGGATCGTGGGCGAGGAGCGGGTGGCGTCGGAACGGGAGGCCGCCCTGGACGTGGTCGCGGCCTGCGGCTTCCTGCCGCTGGCGATCCGCATCGCCGCGTCCCGGCTGGCGTCCCGCCGCACCTGGACGGTCTCGGTGCTCGCCGCCAAGCTGGCCGACGAGCGGCGGCGGCTGGACGAGCTCCAGGCGGGCGACCTCGCGGTGAAGGCGACGTTCGAGCTGGGCTACGGGGCGCTGGACGCGGCCCAGGCCCGCGCGTTCCGCCTGCTCGGCCTCGCGGACGGCCCGGACGTCTCCCTGCGGGCGGCCGCGGCGGTCCTGGACCTGCCGCCGGAGGACGCCGAGGACCTGCTGGAGTCCCTGGTGGACACCTCTCTGCTGGAGTCGGCGGCGCCCGGCCGCTACCGATACCACGATCTGGTCCGCCTGTACGCCCGGGCGTGCGCGGAACGGGACGAGCAGGCGGCCGGCGAGCGGGAGGTGGCGATGTCGCGGTTGCTGGACTTCTATCTGGCCACCGCGACGGGCGTCTACGCGATCGAGCGGCCCGGGGAGCGGGTGCTGGACCACCTGAGCCGCGGCGACTACCCGGGGCTGGCCTTCGCCGACCGGGGCCAGGCGCTGGACTGGCTGTTCACCGAGGCGAGCGGACTGCTCGCGGCGGTGCAGCAGACGGGAACGGCGGGCGCGCTGCGGCGGGCGGCCGATCTGCTCCTCGCGGCCGTCGACCTCGGCGAGTCGGGGATCAGCTCACGCCAGTACGTGCTGGCCGCCACCGCGGTGGTCGCGGCCGCCCAGCGGGCCCGGGACCCCTACGCGGAGGGCCGCGCGCGCCTGATGCACAGTCATATCCTCGGCGTGTCCGGCCAGTTCACGGAGTCGGACCGTGAGGCGGGCGCGGCGCTGACGCTGGGCCTCGCCGCCGAGGACCCCGTGGTCTGCGCCCAGGCCCCCAACCAGCAGGGCATCATCGCCCTCTACAACGGCCGGCACGAGGAGGCCGAGCAGCACCTCACGAAGGCGCTGGCCGCCTTCCGCGCCGACCGGAACACCCCGGGCGAGGCCAGCGCCCTGTGCAACCTGTCCCGGGTCCACCTGGCGACCGGCCGCACCGAGAGCGCCGTGTCCCTGGCCCGGCAGGGCGTCACCATCTACGAGCGCGACGACACCGGCATGGCGCTGCGGCTGGCCAACGGGAAGTACGCGCTGGGGCTGGCCCTGACCAGCGCCGGCGAGATCACGCTGGCGCTGCGCACGCTCACCGACGCGCTCGGCATGTTCCAGGACGCCCGACAGCAGCTGTGGCACGGCATGACCCTGTTCCGGCTCGCCGAGCTGCATCTCGCCGATCACGGCCCGGCGCGCGCCGCGGCCTGCGCCGAACAGGCCCTCGCCGTCCTGCACGGCATCGGCGGCGACTGGCGGCGCGCCAACGTGCTCACCGCCCTCGGCCGCGGGCTGCACGGCGTCGGCCAGCTCGACCGGGCGAGGGTGTGCTGGCAGGAGGCGCTGTCCGTGTTCGAGACACTGGGGTCCCCGGAGGCGGCAGACGTCCGCACGCTGCTGGCCTCGGCGCCGGTGGGATGAGCGGCGGGGTCCGGCAGGATGGGTTCCGGCCGACGCGGAGGCGTTGTCCGGCGGCCCGTTCAGTGCTCGGCCGTCGGCCGGACGCGGCGCCCGGCCGACGGTCCCGAGAAGCGTCCGTCCGGCGGTCCCGCGAGGCGTCCGTCCGGCGGTCCCGAAACGCGTTCATCGTTTGTTTATCGCCGTCCGGCACTGTCAGTTGGGCCGGACCGTCGCGTCGGGGGGCAGACGGCTCGGTACGACGGCCGTGCCAGTGGGCGGGGTCCTGTGAATCAGGCCACGGGACACCCCCTAGGGTGAACGGCCTCGCGAGACCCGCCCGGCAATGTTCGGGGGAACTGCCGGGCGGGTCCCGCCCCACTCCGTTCCATCCCGCTTCACGTTCCTAGGAGTCACCTCATGGCCGACAACACCGGCACCGTCAAGCCCGCCGACTTCCACGCGACGAGCGAGAAGGCCGAGGCCCCGGCGGTCGTCGCCGACTCCAAGCCGGCGCAGGCCGCGGGCGAGGAGATCACCACCAAGGACTTCCACGCCACGACCGAGCCGCTGAACAAGCCGGCCGACTTCCACGCGACCGACGAGACGGCCTGACACAGAGCCACATCGCACGGGGATCGGCCGCGGCGGCACGGAGGGGAGCCGCCGCGGCCGAGGCGTGTCCGGAGCCGGTCAGGGCCGGCGGCCGGTCACGCCACGGTGTAGTGCGTGTCCCCGAAGTCCGCGACGATCCTGAGTTCGCCGCCCAGGGCCCGCACGTAGGAGCGCAGGGTGGCGACCTCCGTGCGATCGATCTCCCCGTGCTCGATCGCCGAGATCCGGGGGGCGGACACCCCCATGGAGTCGGCGATGTCACGCTGGGTGAGATCCTGCTCCCGGCGAAGCTCAGCGAGCTTGTAGGCCCGGACCTCGGCGAGCAGGCGGTCCATGTCGGCCCGCTTCTCTTCCGGGGACCGCACGGGCAGTCCGGCGGCCCGTCGACTCTCGTCCGCCCGACGCTTGACTTCCTCCCAGCCGACGGTGCTCATTCGTACTCCCTCGTTTCCAGCTCGGCGATGTGGTCGTCGTAGCGCTTCTCGGCGATCGGGATGTTGGTCTCGTACCAACCGTTCCATCGGCCGGCCTTGTCCCCGGCGACCAGAAGCACTTCCCATGGAGCCGTGCCACCAACGTAACGCAAGCGTTAAGCTCGCCGTGTGGGTCGTGGGTGTGTTCACTCCACCGGGGGACGTCGGCGCAGTCCTCGCAGTTCGCCCTTCAGGACCTTGCCGCTGGCGTTGCGCGGGAGCGTGCTCACGAACTCCACCGACCTCGGCACCTTGTAGTTCGCCATCTCCCGTCGGGACCAGGCGATCAGGTCGTCCGACGTGGACGCCGCGCCCGGCCGCCGCACCACATAGGCCCTGCCCACCTCGCCCAGACGGGCGTCGGGCACGCCGATCACGGCGACGTCGGCCACGTCCGGGTGCAGGCCGAGGAGCTGCTCGATCTCCGCCGGGTAGGCGTTGAAGCCGCCGACGATGAACATGTCCTTGATCCGGTCGGTGATGCGCAGGTTGCCCTCCGCGTCCAGGACGCCGACGTCTCCGGTGCGCAGCCAGCCGTCCGGGGTCAGCGCCTCCGCCGTCGCCGCCGGGTCCTCGTAGTAGCCGCGCATCACGTGGAAGCCCCGGACCAGCACCTCGCCGGGCTCCCCCGGCTCCGCGTCCACCCGTATCTCGGTGCCCGGGATCGCGCGGCCCGAGGTGGCCGCGACGACCGTCGGGTCGTCGCTGCGGCGGCACATCGTGACGACGCCGCTCGCCTCCGAGAGGCCGTACGCGGTGAGGACCGTCTCCACGCCCAGTTCGCCCCGCAGCCGTTCCACGAGCCGCAGCGGCACCACCGCCGCACCCGTCACCACCAGCCGCAGCGCGGAGAGGTCGTGCTTGTCGCGGGACGCGTGGTCCAGGAGCGCCTGGTGCAGGGTCGGCGGTCCGGGAAGCACCGACACCCGTTCCGCGGCCACGTTCGCCAGCACCGTGTCCACGTTGAACACCGGCTGCGGGATCATCGTCGCGCCCCGCATCAGGCAGGCGATCACGCCGGCCTTGTAGCCGAAGGTGTGGAAGAACGGGTTGACGACGAGGTAGCGGTCGCCGTGCCGCAGCCCGGCCAGGTCGGCCCAGATCCCGTACGCCCGCAGGGTCTGCGCGTGCGTGATCACCGCGCCCTTGGGGCGGCCCGTCGTGCCCGAGGTGAAGACGATGTCCGACGGATCCTCCCCGCGCACCGCGTCCGCCCGCGCCCGCACCCGCACCCGCGCGACTCCGTCCCCGCTCGCCAGGAAGTCCTTCCAGGCCCGGAAGTCGGCCGGGGCGTCGTCGGAGAGGACGACGACCTGTTCCAGCGCGGGCAGTCCGGGCAGCGGGCCGGGCCCGGCAGACTCCCCCTCGCCCGCCGCCCGCCGCAGCGACGCCACGTACGACGTGCCGAGGAAGGCGCCCGTCACGAACAGCAGCCGCGCGCCGCTCCTGCGCAGCACGTCCGCTGCCTCGGCGCCCTTGAAGCGGGTGTTGACCGGGACCAGCACCGCCCCCGCCGACACCGCGCCCAGCGCCGCGACGATCCAGTCGAGCGAGTTCGGCGCCCATACGCCGACCCGGTCGCCCGCCTCGACCCCGTTCGCCATGCAGGCCGCCGCCGCCCGCTCGATCCGGGCGCCGAGCTCCGCGTAGTCGATCCTGGTGCGGCCCTCCACCACCGCCTCGGCGTCGGCGTACCGCTCGGCCGCCGCGCGCACCAGGCCCGGGATGCTGCCCCACTCCACGTCTGCGCGCATCACGTCCGCGTCTTCGCGCATCACGGCCTCCCGCCCATTAGCTGACTACCCGTCAGATTAGCTGTAGCCTGACGACCTGTCAGCCGCCATTTCGCATCGCGGAGGTGCGTGCAGCGTGACCCTCAAGGACGCCACCGCCGTCGTCGGCATCGGCCAGACCGCGTTCGCCAAGCACCTCCCCGAGTCGGAGCGCACCCTCGCCTGCCGGGCCGTTCTCGCCGCCCTCGACGACGCCGGGATCGACCCGGGCGAGGTCGACGCCCTCGCCTCCTACACCATGGAGGAGACCGACGAGGTCGAGCTGGCGAAGGCCGTCGGCTTCGGGGACCTGACCTACTTCAGCAAGGTCGGCTTCGGCGGCGGCGGTTCCTGCGCCACCGTCGCGCACCTCGCCGGCGCCATCGCCGCCGGGCAGGCCACCGTGGGCGTCGCCTGGCGCTCGCGCAAGCGGGGCAGCGGGCCGCGCCCGTGGACCAATACGTCCGTCCAACTGCCCACCCCGGCTCAGTGGACGCGCCCCTTCGGCCTGCTGCGGCCGGCCGACGAGATAGCCATGCTGGCCCGCCGCTACCTGCACGAGTACGGCGCCACCCGCGACCACCTCTTCAACGTCGCGCTCGCCTGCCGCAACCGGGCCAACGGGAACCCGGACGCGATCATGTACGACCGGCCGCTCACCCGCGAGATGTACATGACCGCCCGGTGGATCAGCGAACCGCTCTGCCTCTACGACAACTGCCTGGAGACCGACGGCGCGCTGGCCTGTGTGATCGTCGGCCGCGAGCGGGCGCGTGACTGCCGCCGCCCCCCGGTCTTCGTCCACTCCGCCGCCCAGGGCCTGCCCGCGCAGCACCACGGCATGGTCAACTACTGGAACGACGACCCGCTCACCGGGCCCGCCTGGGCGGCCGCCCGACACCTTTGGAAGCACGCCGACTTCACCCCTGACGACGTCGACGTCGCCCAGATCTACGACGCGTTCACGCCCCTGGTCCCGCTCTCCCTGGAGGGCTACGGCTTCTGCGGCCGGGGCGAGGGCGGGGCGTTCACCGAGGGCGGCGCTCTGGAGATCGGCGGACGGCTGCCCCTGAACACCGGCGGCGGCGGGCTCAGCGAGGCCTACGTGCACGGCTTCAACCTCATCAACGAGGGCGTCAAACAGCTGCGCGGCACCAGCACCTCCCAGGTCCCCGGCGCCGCCACCTGCCTCGTCACCGCCGGCGAGGGCGTCCCGACGTCCGCCCTGCTGCTCCGCAACTGAACGCGCCGAGGAGGCGATCCACGATGCTCACCCCCGTCCCCGACGCCGACGGCGCCCCCTTCTGGGAGTACGCCGCACGAGGCGAACTGCGGGTCCAGGCCTGCGCCGACTGCGGCGAGCCGCGCTTCCCGCCCCGCCCCTGCTGTCCGCACTGCCGGTCGTTCGCGAGCCGGTGGCGGGCGACCTCCGGACGCGGGCGGATCTGGTCCTACGTCGTCCCGCATCCGCCCCTGCTGCCCGACTACGCCGCGCACGCCCCCTACGTCGTGATCCTCGTGGAGCTGGCCGAGGCGCCGCGGATCCGGCTGGTCGGCAACCTCGTGAGCGAGCCCGGGGCGGCCCTCGGCTCCGTCCCGGCCGACCAGGTGCGCATCGGCGCCCGGGTGCAGGCCGTGTTCGACGCGGACGGGCTTCCGCAGTGGGTCCTGGAGCGCCCGTGAGCGTGCGTCTGGACGTCGACGAGAAGACCGCGGTCGCCGTCGTCACCCTCGACCGGCCGGAGCGGCTCAACGCCGTCGACCTCGAGACGGCCGACGCGCTGCGGCGGATCTGGCGCGCGCTGCGCTTCGACGACTCGGTGCGGGCCGTCGTCCTCACCGGTGCGGGCGGCCGGGCGTTCTCCACCGGGATCGACCGGGACGCCGTGGTGCCGCAGCCCGGCTCGCCCTTCATGCAGGACGACCCCCTGCTCACCGTCGGCCCCAAGGCGAACGACCTGTGGAAACCGGTCGTCGCCGCGGTGGAGGGGATGACCTGCGGGGGCGCCTACTACCTGCTCGGGGAGTGCGAGTTCGTCGTCGCGGGGGCCGACGCCGCGTTCTTCGACCCGCACACCGCCTACGGGATGGTCAGCGCGTACGAGTCGGTGCTGCTCGCGCAGCGGATGCCGTACGGGGAGGTCGCCCGGATGATGCTGATGGGCACCGCGGAACGGATGTCCGCCCGGCGCGCCCACGAGGTCGGCCTCGTCTCGGAACTCACCGAGGCCGGGGGCGCGTTGACGGCCGCCGTGGCCTGCGCCGCGGTCGTCGCCGGCTATCCGCCGGGCGGCGTCCAGGGCACCGTGCGGGCCCTGTGGTCGGCGAAGGAGGCGGCCCGCGCGACGGCGTTCGCGCAGGCCCCGCACCTCATCGCCCTGGGCAACCTGCCCTCCGACCAGCAGGCCGAGCTCTTCACCGGCCGCCGGAACAGAGGATTCCGAACCCGCTGAGCCCCGGCGCACGCAGGCCCACCGGTCCCACCCGGGCCGCGCCTCGGGCGTCATGTCGTAGTCGTACGCGATGCCCTCGACGCGGGCGCGGGCCTGGTCCACGTCGGGCGCAGGCGCCGGCCCCGGGCGGACGTGACGGCGTCGGGCCGTCGAGGGACGTCCGGTCAGCGGGACGGGGCTGTCGGCTGGGGCTTGCAGTGGTCGATCTTCGCCGCGGCGGACGGGGTGGACAGGTCGACGCGCACCGTCGTCGTCTCGTCGCCCGCGACGTAGGCGTCCTCGTTCCGTTGCTCGACGCGGCCGGAACCGGCGTCGAGGAAGTCGACCGTCACGGTGAAGCCGCCGCCCGTCGCGTTCGGGTTGGTGACCTCGACCGTGGCGTAGGGCCGGCTCGGCGAGGCGCAGCTCAGCAGTTTCACGGTGGCGTCGCGCCGGGTCGTGGACGAGCTCGAGGAGCCGGAGCCGCCGGACGTGCCGCCCGTGTAGTCGTCATCGTCGTCGTAGTCGCGGTAGCGCGAGCCCGACGTGCCGCCGCTCGACGACGAGCTGTCGTGGTCCTGGCCGGAGCTGCTGCATCCGCCGCCGCTGCCGTGACCGCTGCTGTGTCCGTGGCCCCGGCTCGTGGAGAAGCCGGTCAGGGCCAGCACCACCAGCACCGCGCCCGCTGTGAACCTGAGTTTGCGCCCCCGTCGATCCATGGCCGCCGGCCTAGGGCGACCCTGTCACGGCCATGTCACCGCATGGCGACCGGCCGGTCTCCGGCGTAGCGTCCGGGGTGAGAGCGACCGGCGGGCCGCTCCCCCGCAGCGACGGCCGCCGTCCGGACCCCTTCCGCACCCCCGGCACGACGGCCGTCCCGGACGCATGAGCCGGGGCCGGATCCGGGACCGGATCCGGGACCGGGCCGCACAAGGCGGTCGGGCCGGCCGGTCGGATTCAGCCGGTCGGCCGGACGGGGTCACGGCGGGGGCGCCGCGGTCAGGCCGTGCGGGCTGTGCCCGTGCCCTTCTCGGCGTCCAGCGCGTACACGCAGCGGTCCTTGCTGCACGCGTACACGACCCCGTCGCGGACGACCGGGGAGCCGGTGATCTCGCCGCCGGTCGCCAGCTTCCAGCGCAGCCGCCCGTCGTCGGCCTTCAGGGTGTACAGCAGATGGTCAGTGGAGCCGAAGTGGATACGGCCCTCGGCGACGGCCGGGGCGCCCACGATGTCGCCGCCCGCCTGGAAGCGCCACTTGGGGGTGCCCGTCACCGCGTCCAGGGTGTAGAGCCCCTTGCCGCTGCCGACGTGGACATGGCCCGCGGCCACCAGCACCGGGTCGACGGAGGACCGGGCCTCGGTGGCGATGCGCCAGCGGTCGCGGCCGTCGACGGCGTCGATCGCGTACACCGTGCCCAGGTAGTCGGCGAGGTAGACGCCGCCGCCGGTGACCGCCGGCCCGGGCACGAAGGTCGGCGCGGACAGGAACACCGCCGGGGCCTCGAAGTGCCAGCGCACCATGCCGCTCGCCACGTCGACGGCGAGCACCCGGGTGCCGGCGGAGAGGTAGACGTAGCCGTCGGGGGCGGGGGTCACGCGGACCGGGACGCCGCCGCAGGAGGCCGTGTCGCCGATCGGGTAGGACCAGCGCTCCTCGCCGGTGCGGGCGTCCAGGGCTCTGAGCCGGGCGTCCTGCCACACGTAGACCGTGCCGTCGTGCAGCGCCGGGCCGGCCTCCGGGGACTCGAAGTCGGTCTGGCAGCCGGTGATCTCCCAGAGCTTGTGGCCGCTGGACGCCTCCCAGCCCTGGACGCCGCCGCCGCGCGTGCCCGTGACGAGCGTCCCCCGGTCGGCCTTGAGCGAGTACACCCAGGCGTCCGTCGACAGCCGCCACAGGTCGCCGCCCTCGCGGGCGTCCAGCGCGAACAGGGTGGGGCCGTCGGAGGCGTGCACCCGGCCGTCGGCGACCGCCATCGACCAGGCCACGTCGCGCGTCTTGAAGCGGCGGCGGCCGGTCGCCACGTCCAGGGCGTGCACCTCGAAGGAGGTGACGTAGACGAGGTCGCCTGCGACGGACGGCGTGCCCCACACGTCGTTCGACATGCGGAACCGCCAGGGCCGCCAGCCCGCCGGGGTCTCCGCGGGCGCGGTCTGCGGGGCCGGGACGGTGGTGTCGGCGCCGTTGACCCCGGGGCGCGGGCGGGACCAGCCGGCGACCAGGCCGGGCTCGGCCACCGGCGCCTTCACGGCGGCCGTGGCGCGGACGTCGGCGACCCGCGGGCCGGGCCCGATCGGCACCGCCGCGCCCGCCAGCCGGACCGGGCCGGTGTCGGGGGCCCCGACGGGCGCCGGCGCCGGACGGGACAGGACCACGGGGTCGTGGGAGGGCGGGGGCGGCACGGGCGGGACGGCCGGCCGGGTCATTCCGACGCCCGGGCCGCTGCGGGGGCTCGGGGGCGCGGGCTTCACCTGGGGACGGCCGCCGCGGCGCGTCTCGATGAGGGCGACGGCCTTCTCGGGCAGCCACGCCGACGCGGTGCCGCTGTCGTCCGAGCCGGAGCCGAAGAGGTGGGGGGCAAGCTGGGCCTGGAGGTCGGCCGGGTTGGGCCGGGCCGTCGCCTCCATCTGCATACAGGACTCGATGAGCGGGCGCAGCTCGTCGGGCAGGCCTTCCAGGTCGGGGCCCTCGCGCAGCAGCATGAAGACGGTCTCGACCGGGTTGGCGCCGTGGAAGGGCGGGTGGCCGGTGGCAGCGAAGACGAGCATCGAGCCCAGCGAGAAGACGTCGCTCGCGCCGGTCACGCTGCGCGAGTCCTTGGCCTGCTCCGGCGACATGTAGGCGGGGGTGCCGACGGCCACGTTCGTCATCGTCAAACGCGTGTTCGAGACACCGGACGCGATGCCGAAGTCGATCACCCGGGGACCGTCCTCGACCACGAGCACGTTGGACGGTTTCAGGTCACGGTGGACCAGCCCGGCGCCGTGGATCGACTGGAGCGCCTCGGCGACGCCCGCCGCCAGCCAGCGCACCGCCTGGGCGGGCATCGGGCCGCAGTCGTTCACTATCTCCTCGAGGGAGGGCGCGGGCACGTACGCGGTGGCCAGCCAGGGCACGGCGGCACGCGGATCGGCGTCGACGACGGCGGCCGTGTAGAACCCGGAGACCGCCCGGGCCGCCTCCACCTCGCGCGTGAAGCGCACGCGGAAGAGCTGGTCCTCGGCGAGCTCCGTGCGGACCGTCTTGATCGCCACGCGCCGGCCCGAGGCCGAACGTGCCAGATAGACCAGCCCCATGCCGCCGGCACCCAGCCGTCCCAGCACCTCGAACGGCCCGATCCGCCGAGGATCGTGCTGCGTCAGCTGATCCACCACTTGCCTGCCACCTCCCCGTACGAGCCGCGCCACCCACGTGTGTGCACGGCCCCGTGCAGCGTCTCACCACCGCACCGCCATGGCGGCACGCACCCTGATTCTTCCTGGCCGGGCGGCCGGTTGCGAACCCAGGTGCAATCGGGGTGTCTCATTTCATATCGGAGCAAAAAACACGGCTCAACGCTGCAGCAGCGCGAACGACGCCCCTTGATTGTCTGTGACGACGGCCACGATTCCGTACGAAGCGGTGAACGGACCCGCCTGCACCCGCCCGCCCAGCCGGCTCACCGCGCCCAGAGCGGCCTCGCAGTCCCGCACGCCGAAGTGGACGAGGAAGTGCGCCGGCATGATCTCCGGGAAGACGTCGCCGACCGGCGCCCGCCCGAAGTCGGGCTCGGCCTGCGGGCCGAACAGCGCCTCGTGGAAGAGGTGCCCGTAGAAGGTGTTGGCGGCCTCCGTGTCACGGGCGTAGAGCTGCGCCCACGCGAACGCGCCGGGCCGGTGCCGCACGCCGAAGCCGGGGTGGCCGGCCGCCTGCCACAGGCCGAAGACCGCGCCCTCGGGGTCGGCGGCCAGCGCGGCGGCGCCCGCCCCGTCGACCGGGAGCGGCGCCGTCACCACCTGGCCGCCCGCCCGCTGGATGCGGCGGGCGGTCGCCTCCGCGTCCGGGGTGGCGAAATAGACCGTCCAGACGGTGGGCATCCGCCCGTCCGTCTTGTGGGCGAGCCCGGCGACCCGGGCGCCGTCCAGGCTGGCCCACACCGAGGAGCCGTAGGCGTCCTCGAAGTCCCATCCGAAAAGTTCACCGTAGAACCGCTTGCCCGCGTCCACATCGGGGAGCTGCGCGTCCACCCAGCAGGGGACGCCCTCTGCGTACACCGATGCCCTGTTTTCGGCCATGCAGCCAAACTAACGGCGCTTCACGCAAGCCGCAGACCAGGCACAGCCGCCCCCGCTCCCCCTCGCACCCCATTTGCAGTCGGCCGAATCGCGCTCCGATCACCCCTCGGTAAGCTGACGGCATGACAGGACAAGTGCGTACCGTCGACGGCCGCGTGGCCGGTCGACGCGGGCAGGCGACGCGGCAGAAGCTGCTCGACTGCCTCAGCGAGATGCTCAGCTCCTCTCCGTACCGGGACGTCAAGGTCATCGACGTCGCCCGGAAGGCAGGCACTTCGCCCGCGACGTTCTACCAGTACTTCCCCGACGTCGAGGGCGCCGTCCTGGAGATCGCCGAGCAAATGGCCGCCGAGGGCGCCGAGTTGACCGCGCTGGTCGAGGGGCGCTCCTGGGTCGGCAAGACGGGCTGGCAGACCGCCCAGGAACTCGTGGACGGCTTCCTGGAGTTCTGGCGCAAGAACGACGCGATCCTCAGGGTCGTCGACCTCGGCGCGGCCGAAGGCGACAAGCGTTTCTACAAGCTCCGGATGAAGATCCTCAACTCGGTGAACAACTCCCTGTCGGACGCGGTCGCCGAACTCCAGTCCAAGGGCAGGGTCGACAAGGACGTGAACCCGGCGGCGGTGGCCGGCGCGCTCGTCGCGATGCTCGCGGCGGTCGCCTCGCACCAGAAGGGCTTCCAGTCGTGGGGCGTGAAGCAGGCTGAACTCAAGCCGAACCTGGCCCTGTTGGTGCACCTCGGCATCACCGGCAAGAAGCCGACGAAGTAGCCGGCCGACCTGTTGTCCTCCACGTCACGTCCTGTCTGCCGGGCGGCGGTTCACCGAGGTGAGCTGCCGCCTGCCGCACTCCGCGGCGCCTTCCGGCCGCCGGCGGCCGGCCGCGCGCGAGCGAGCCGCTAGGCGGGCAGCGCCCGGCCCTTCACCACATGCTTCATCACCAGCGTGGACGTCAGCCGCTGCACGCCCGGCAGCGTCGCGAGCCGCTCGTCGTAGAGCCGCTGGAAGGCCGCGAGGTCGGCGGTCGCCACCCGCAGCAGGTAGTCCGGCTCCCCGAACAGCCGCTGCGCGTCCAGGACGTGCTCCACCTCGCCCACCGCCCGCTCGAACTCGGCGACCGTGTCCCGGTCCTCCTGCCGCATGGACACGAAGACCAGAGCTTCGAAGGTCAGCCCCACGGCGGTCGGCTCCACCACCGCCCGGTAGCCGCTGATCGCCCCGGACCGCTCCAGCTCCCGCAGCCGACGGTGACACGGCGAGACGCTCAGCCGCACCCGTGCGGCCAGCTCGGTCACCGTCAGCCGCCCGTCCTGCTGCAGCTCCGCAAGAATCTTCCGATCCACGTCGTCCATGTGGCAGATCTTCCCCCATTGTGCGAGAGACCGCGAAAACATCGGGAACACTTTCGGCCGCATCGCGCCTAATGTCCCCACCATGGACTCGGGAACCCTGATCTCTTTCCTCGCCGTGGACCTGCTGCTGGTGTGCGTGCCGGGCGCCGACTGGGCGTATGTGATCTCCGCCGGGCTGCGCGGCCGCTCGGTGGGCGCGGCGGTGGGCGGGCTGGTGAGCGGCTACGCGCTGCACACGACGCTGGCCGCGGCTGGCCTGGCGGTCCTGGTCGCGGGGTCGCCCGCGGTGCTGACCGGGCTGACGGCGGCGGGGGCCGGCTATCTGGTCTGGCTGGGCTGGAGCGTGCTGCGCCGGCCGGGGACGCCGGGCGCCGGGGAGGAGCTCGCGGCGGCCGGACCCCGCGTGTTCCTGCGCGGGGCGACCATCAGCGGCCTGAACCCCAAGGGGCTGCTGCTCTATCTCTCGGTCCTGCCCCAGTTCCTCGGCTCCGGTCCCGGACGCCTGCCGGTGGCCGCGCAGACGATCCTCCTCGGCCTGCTGCACATGGCGTGCTGCGCGGCCGTCTACCTCACGGTGGGCGTCCTGGCCCGCAGGCTGCTGAGCGCCCGCCCGGCGGCGGCCCGCGCGGTGACCCGCACCTCGGGGGCGGCCATGCTCGGCATCGGCGCGTTCCTGCTGGTACAGCGCCTGGCCACACTGTGAACCGGGCCCGCGGGCGGCGCCTGGATCAGAAGGACGGCCGGGGCGTGGATCAGGTCGGCGGCCGGGGAGTGATCCGGAACAGCCGGATCTCCCGCTCCACCCGCTCCTGGTAGGCGGCGTACGGCGGCCAGAACGTCAGCAGCGTCTTCCACACCGCCGCCCGCTCCTCCCCCGCCAGCAGCACGGCCGTGACGGGGATGTCCGTGCCCTTCCAGCTGATCTCGGCGTCGGGGTGGGCGAGCAGGTTGGCGGTCCAGGCCGGATGCCCGGTGCGGCCGAAGTTGGAGCCGACGAGGATCCAGCTCCCGCCGCCCTCCTCGGGCATGCAGGCGAGCGGCGTGCGCCGCGGCCGTCCGCTCCGCGCGCCGGTGGCCGTGAGGATCACACCGGGCAGCAACTGGGCGCTGAGCAGCACCTTCCCCCGGGTGAGACGGTGCACGGCCCGGTCGAGGGCCGGTATGACGTGCGGGGCCACCTTCGCGAAGGCCCGTGTCGAGGACACCTTCTGCACCGCTCTGACGCCGATCACACCGTCACCTCCGTGTCCGCGAACAGTCCGGCCCGTTCGGCCGCGTGGGCGCGCAGCCGGTGCACGGGCCCGAACAGCAGCTCGTCCCCGGCGGCCCGCTTGAAGTACAGGTGCGCCTGGTGCTCCCAGGTGAAACCGATGCCGCCGTGCAGCTGGACGCCCTCGGCGGCGGCCCGGCGCAGCGCCTCCAGCGCCTGGGCGAGCGCGAGCCCGCCGACCCGCTCCCGCCGGCCGGCTCCGCCTCCGCCGCCCTGGCCGTCCCCGCCTGCCGCCCAGGCGGCGTAGTACGCGGCGGAGCGGGCCGCCTGGATCTGCACGTACACATCGGCGAGCCGGTGCTGCACCGCCTGGAAGGAACCGATCGGCCGCCCGAACTGCTCCCGCTGCCCGAGGTACTCGACGGTCCGCTCCAGCGCCCGTCCGGCCGTGCCCACGGCCTCGCAGGCGAGGAAGGCGGCGGCGAAGTCCCCCGCGTCGGCAAGGGCCTCGGGCACGTCGTCCTCTTCCGTGCCCAGCAACTCGGCGGCCACGTCCCGCAGTTGCACCCGCGCCTGCGGCCGGGTGGCGTCGAGGGCCGTCTGCCGCGTCCGTACGACGCCGGCGGCGTCCCCCGGCGCCAGGAACAGCAGGGTCCGCGACCGTACGAAGCCTCCGGTGTGCGCGGCGACGAGCAGCAGTCCTGCGCTGTGTCCGTCGAGCACCTGCGCGGCCTCGCCGTACAGCCGCCAGCCGTCTCCCGAGCGGCGGGCCTGCACTCCGCCCGCCCGTCCGCCGCCGGACCAGTCGCCGCCGCCCGGTCCGGTCAGGGCGAGGGCCTCGGCGAGGGCGGACGCGGGCACGGCGAGCGCGGCGGTGAGCGTGCCGTCGGCGATCCGGGGCAGCAGGCCGCCGCGCTGGGCGTCGGAGCCGAGGGCGAGGATCAGGGGTGCGACGAGCACGGAGGTCGCGAGCAGCGGGCTCGACGCCAGGGCCCGGCCGGTCTCCTCGGCGGCGAGGGCGAGGTCGGTGCGGGGGCAGCCGACCCCGCCGTGGGCTTCGGGGAGCGCGAGCCCGGGCAGCCCGAGCTGCTCGGCGAGCGCGGCCCACAGGGCGAGGTCGTGCCCGGCCGGGGCGTCGAGGGCGGCCCGCAGTTCCGCGGGGCCGCAGCGTTTGTGGAGCAGTTCGCGCAGCGTGCGGCGGATCTCGTCCTGCTCGGCGGTGAAGCCGGGGTCCATGGCCGCCCCTTCCTACGGATCTGACGGTCCGTCATATTAGGAGTTCGGCAGCGAGTTGCCCAGAGGAAGGTGGCCTTTCATGACCGTGCGGACCCGGAACGTGGCCGTGGTCGGCGTCGCGCTCTCCGACTGCGGCCGGGTCGACGAGGCGACCCCGTACGCCCTGCACGCACAGGCGGCCCGCCGGGCGCTGGCGGACGCGGGGCTCGGGCGGGAGACGGTGGACGGCTTCGCCTCCGCCGGCCTCGGCACGCTCGCCCCGGTCGAGCTGGCCGACTACCTGGGCCTGCGGCCCACCTGGGTCGACTCCACCTCGGTCGGCGGCGCGACCTGGGAGGTCATGGCGGCGCACGCCGCCGACGCGATCGCCGCCGGCCACGCGAACGCCGTCCTGCTGGCGTACGGCGCGACGCCCCGGGCCGACATCAGGGCGGGCCGCCGCAGCGGCACGTTCGCCTTCGGCGCACGCGGCCCCCTCCAGTTCGAGGCGCCCTACGGGCACACCCTGATCGCCAAGTACGCGATGGCGGCCCGCCGCCACATGCTCCAGTACGGGACCACGATCGAGCAGCTGGCGGAGGTCGCCGTCCAGGCGAGGGCGAACGCGGCGCTGAACCCCGAGGCGATGTTCCGCACCCCGGTCACCGTCGACGAGGTGCTCGACGGGCCGGTGATCGCGGACCCCTTCACCAAGCTGCACTGCTGCGTCCGCTCCGACGGGGGCGCGGCGGTGCTGCTGGCCGCCGAGGAGTACGTGCGGGACTGCCGTACGGCGCCGGTGTGGATCCTGGGCACGGGAGAGCACGTCTCGCACGCCTCGATGTCCGAGTGGGAGGACTTCACGGTCTCCCCGGCGGCCACCGCGGGCCGACTCGCCTTCGCCCGGGCCGGGTTGCGTCCGGACGAGATGGACTTCGCCCAGATCTACGACGCGTTCACCTACATGACGCTGGTGACCCTCGAGGACCTGGGCTTCTGCGCGAAGGGCGAGGGCGGCCCGTTCGTGGAGAAGGGCCGGCTGCGGGTCGAGGGCGGCGCGCTGCCGGTCAACACCGACGGAGGCGGCCTGTCGGCCCAACACCCGGGGATGCGGGGCCTGTTCCTGCTGGTGGAGGCGGTACGGCAGCTGCGGGGCGAGGCGGGCCCACGCCAGGTGCACGCCCGTGACGGCGATCTGCCCCGCCTGGGCGTGGCCTGCGGCGCCGGCGGCTGGTTCTGCTCGTCGGGCACGGTGGTGCTGGGCCGGGACTGAGGCGGGGCCGGCGGGACTGAGGCGGGCGGTGAGATCCGGATCGGTGATCTCTCCGGGGGCGGCAACCTTTCGTGGGGCGGCGGCCACTGAGGGGATGGAGGCCTCCGTGTTCGGAGGCTTTCGCGTCCGGGAGGGTCGTCTGCCGGACGGGCTCCGCCGAAACGCGTAAGGACTTCTCCCGTGGCAGCTTCCTCGCACCGCCGTTCCCGCCGCCCCGACCGGCCCAAGGTCCGCGTCCCCGTGGTCGCCGTGGTGGCCGTGGCCGCCGTCGCGCTCGTCGTGTCCCTGGTCGCGGCCCTGCGCCCCGGCGGTGGGAGCGACGACGTGCGGGAGGCCGGCGCGCCCGTCGCCGGCGTACGGGTGAGCGGGTCGGCGACGCCGACGACGGCGAAGACGTCCGCGTCGCCGACGCCGTCCGCTTCGTCCTCGGCGTCCGCGAGCCCGAGCCCGAGCCCGACCGCGAGCGGAACGACGACCGCCCCGGCCTCCCCGGCCGCGCGGCCCCCGGCGGAGGCCGCCGCGCCCGCCGCCCGGGCGGCCTCCGGGGCGGGGCCGCTCGCCGGACGGATCCGGCCCGGCGCCTCCTACACCGGCGTCGCCACCTCCTACGACGCGGGCGACGGCAGCGGCGCCTGCTCCTTCGGCCCGACCTCGGACGTGATGACCGCGGCGATGAACACCGCCGACTACGAGACGTCGAAGGCGTGCGGCGCGTACGTGGCCGTCCGCGCGGCGGGCGGGGCGTCCATCACGGTCCGGATCACCAACGAGTGCCCGGCGCCCTGCGCACCCGGTCAGCTCGACCTCAGCCGGCAGGCCTTCGCCAAGCTCGCCCCCCTCGCGGCGGGCCGCATCCCGATCACGTGGAGCCTGCTGAGCCCGGCCACGTCCGACACCGTCTCGATCCGCTACAAGATCGGCTCCAGCCAGTACTGGTGCGGGATCCAGGCGATCGGCCACCGCAACCCGGTGGCCCGCCTCGAGGTCCGCAGCGGCGGCTCCTGGATCCGGCTGGCGCGCACCGACTACAACTACTTCCTCTCCGAGAACGGCGCCGGCTGCGGCGGCGCGATCCGGCTCACCGACGTCTACGGGGAGCGGCTGACCGTCGAGGGGATCGCCGTCCGGCCGGACGCGGTGCAGCCGACCCGGGTCCAGTTCGCCCGGCACTGACCGGATACTCGGTGCATGGCCAAGGACCTTCATGAACTGCTGAGGACGCTGCGGGTGTGGGACCCGGAGGTGACGCGGCTGCCGCCCTTCGACGCGGCGGCGGCCACCGACGACCCGGTGTCCCTCTTCACGCAGTGGTTCGCTCAGGCGGTCGCGGCGGGCGAGCGGGAACCGCACACGATGACCCTGTCCACCTCGGACGGCGAGGGGCTGCCCGACGCCCGGATCGTCATGCTGCACGGCGCGGACGCGGCCGGCTGGTCCTTCGCCACCCACGCCACCAGCAGCAAGGGCCGTCAGCTCGCCGCCCGCCCGTACGCGGCCCTCACCTTCTACTGGCCGGTGCTGGGCCGTCAGGTCCGGGTCCGCGGCCCGGTGACGTCCGCGCCTTCCGAGGAGGCCCAGGCCGATCTGCACGCCCGCTCCACCGGCGCGCTGGCCGCCGCCCTGACCGGACGGCAGAGCGACGTCCTGGCCTCGGCGGAGGAGCTGACGGCCGCGTCGGAGGCGGCCTGGGAGCACGCCCGCGCCCACCCGGCGGCCAAGTCCCCGACGTGGACGCTGTACCGACTGCGGCCGGACGAGGCGGAGTTCTTCCAGGGCGACGCCGCCCGCCGCCACACCCGGCTGCGCTACCGCCGCACGGGCGACGCCTGGTCCACCGACCGACTGTGGCCCTGAGTCCGCAGGTCAGGAACGGTCGGTGGCACGTGGAGAGCGGGGCGACACGAAGATCAGGCAGCGCGTTCTTCGAACACCACGGTGTTGTGCCCCTCGGAGGCCACGTGCAGATCCACGGTGACGTCCAGCGCCACGGCCAGCCTCACCAGCAGATCCGCGGTAAGAGGCAGCAGTCCGCCGAGCTCGATGGTCTCCACGTCCTGATCTGTCATCCCGAGCCGCTCGCCCAGGACTCGTCGGGGCAGTCCGAGGGCCACCCGACGATCGTGCACCAACTGGCCCAGCGCGAGTGCCAGCCGGATCTGCTCCCGCTCCGCGACAACCTCCGGCGGCTCGACATACCCCTCGGCCGCTCGGCGTGCCCGCGACAGCTTCCAGCGGGTATGACTCACAGGTCCTCCCGGAATTCACGATCGAACTCGTCATGCGCGGGGCCATGCTCGGCCTCGCACAGTGCCTTCGCCACGATGGCGCGCTTGACCTCGGCTTCCTTACGCATCCTGGTCTTCCGGAAGACGGTAAGCAACACGATCCGCCGGTCGGAAGCCAGCCAGTACGTGACCCTCGTGGCATTGCCGCCCAGGACGAACCGGAGCTCTCGCACTCCCTCTCCCAGACTACGAGAGTGCGGTTCCCCCAGAGTTGTCGGAGACCGGGCAAGAAGTTCGGCCTTTTCCTCCACCTGCCGGTAGTGCTGCGGGGAGAGGTTCGCCAGCCAGACGCGCACTTCCGGCTCCAGTTCGATCACGTACGGCTTGGTCACTCCGGGAAGTTATGCAGCCCAAGAGCCGAAGATCCTGCTTTCGGTACCCTGTCACTCATACGGGTACCCGTCGCGCGGGACGCGGTTCCCCCACGGCAGCCACCCACCCCATCCCCCGCTCGCTTCGGACGCCCAAACCCCCTACCCGAACGCGTACACCGCGAAGTCCGCCACCTCGCGGTAGCCGATGCGCTGGTAGAGGCCGTTGCTCGTCGGGTTGGCGAGGTCGGTGAACAGGAGGATCTCCGCCGCGCCTGAGGCCTGCGCCGCGCGGCTCACCTCGACGGTCGCCGCGCCCGCGTAACCACGGCCGCGCAGGGCGGGCGGGGTGTAGACGGGGGCGACCCGCACCTGGCCGGCCACTTCCGGGGTGACGCCGGACATGGCGACGGGGGCGCCGTCGGGCGTCTCCCAGAGGGTGATCCCGCCGTAGGCGATCCGGGAGTCGGCCCAGGCGCCGGCGTCCTGGCCGGTGTGCGCGCCCGTGTCGTCCATGAACGCGTCGTGCCAGCGGATCAGCAGGTCGCGGTCGGCGGCGTCGGCAACCCGCGCCCGGCCCGCCGGAACCGCTCCGGGGGACGTCAACTCACCCAGCCGGTACAGGCGTTGCCGCTCGACGAGCTGTGAATCGACGCCGGTCCTGCGGCTCCATGCCGCCGCGAAGAGGGCGGCGGTGTCGCGGTCCGCGGACATCCCGGGGAAGCGGCGCCCGTCGGCGGCCAGCCGCTCGGCGAGGGCTTCGGCCCCCTCCTCCGTCAGGGAGGTGAGGTTGAGCCGGTGCGGAGGCGTGCGGAAGAACACCCCGCGCACGTCACCGGCCACGTCCAGCGTGCCGAAGAGCGGGTCCTCCGGACCGTATATGTGCGGGCCCCTGCGGCGGAGACTGTCGACGACGGTCAGCGGGACCGTGTGCAGCGCGGGGCGGGAGCGCAGGAATTCGCCGGCGCGCTCGAGGAACGCGTCGAGGTCGTGGGTGAGGTGCCAGTCGTCAGGTCGCATGACCCATCGTGGCGCGCGAAGGCCGCTCCCCGCCTGTCAATTACCGCGCCGTCAGGGGGACTCGGGCTCGGGGTCGGTGGCCAGCCGGCCGTGCGCGTGGACGTCCCGGAAGGCGTCCCGGCGGCCGGCCTCCCACATCGCCCCGCGCAGGGTGCCCTCGTGACGGAATCCGCAGCGCTCGGCGATCCGGCAGGAGGCGCCGTGGCCGAGGGCGTGGCCCAGCTCCAGCCGGTGCAGACCGACCTCGGCGAACGCCCACCGGGCCGCGAGCAGCAACGAGCGGGTGGCGACGTGCCGGCCCCGTGCCTCCGGCAGGACCCAGTAGCCGACGATGCCGCGGCTCGGCACGCGTTCGATCGCGCTGACGCCGACCTGTCCGAGGATCGTGCCGTCGGCCGCGTCGGTGACGCAGAACGTCATCGCGCGTCCGGCGGCGGCGTCGGCCGTCTTGTCCTCCATGGACCGCCGTGCGCCGGCGACGTCCGCGACCGCCCGCAGGGGCGTGTTCCAGCGCATGAACTCCGGGTCGGTGAGCCCCCGCAGCCAGGCGTCCACGTCGGCGGCGGACTCCGGGTCCCAGACGCGCAGCCGGAGCCCGTGGCCGTCGAGGACGGGCGCGGCGGGCAGCGCGTGCGACGCGGACGACGGGGCGGGGTCGAGTGACGTGACAGGCGCGGCGGGCACGGAGGAGGGCTCGATCTCGGTCATCCGTTCATTGAACACCCGCCCGGCCCTGCGCAGGCGGCGCATCAACCGCCGCCCGGAACACCGGCACCCCGTCCCGGAAGGCAACCGTCAGCGTCATGCCCGCGCGCGGTTCGGCGCCTCCGACCAGCTCCGTCGACATCCGCGGCCCCTCGGCGAGATCGACCGTCGCCGCGACGTACGGCGTGCGCTCCCCGAAGGGCGGCAGGTCGTTGCGGTGGACGACGGACCAGGTGTAGAGGGCAGCCCGGCCGCTCGCCTCCTCCCAGGTGACGTCCTCGCTCCAGCAGTGCGGGCAGAACTCCCGGGGGTAGTGGTGGGCTCGCGCGCAGGCGCCGCACCGCCGGATCAGCAGCCGGCCCTCGGCGGCGGCGTCCCAGTAGACGCGGGTGAAGGCGTCGGCCTCGGGCAGGTCGTACCGGGCGGGCGTGCCCATCAGAACCACCCCAGCGCGCTGTCCAGGGACCACGTCTGCCAGGCCATCGCGCCCAGCCCGACCGCCGAGATCAGCGCCATCATCGAGTTCTGCCCCTGCTCGGCCCAGTCGTGGATCATGAGGACGAGGTAGAGGAGGTTGAGCAGCAGGCCCCCGACCAGGGCGACCGGGGTGAGGAAGCCGAGGATCAGGCCGAGGCCGAGCGCCAGTTCCGCGTAGACCACGACGTACGCCATGAGGCGCGGGCGCGGCTGCACCACCGCGGCGAAGCCGGTACGGACGGCGCTCCAGCGGTGCTTCGCCGCCACGTCCGCCGCCCAGGCGATGCCGGAGCCGCTCTCGAACCAGCTCTTCTTGTCCTTGTGCCGCCAGCTCTCCAGCCACCACAGCCCGAGCCCGATCCGCAGCACCGCCGTCCACTCGGCCCCGTCGAGCCAGATCGCATCCATGAATCTGACGGTACGTCAGACACTGCGCCCCGGGAACCCCGTCGAAGCGACGACCGCGGGACGGCCGAGGGATGCCGCGTTCCTTTCCGTTCGCGCACAAGCGAGTGGGGTACGTCACCGACTCCACCCACATCTCCCTCACCCGTGATCGATCCGCAACCAATTCCGGTCTTGACCGAGACCCATCAACGACATATGTGATTACTCTCGCGCTCATGGAAGACTCCGCACCGCGCCCGGCTCCCCAGGCGATCACTGCCGCGAACCCGGCCGACCGGCCCGTCTACGTCATCGGCGGCGGCCCCGGCGGACTCGCCACCGCGTACGCGCTGCGTGCCCAGGGCATACGGGCCGTCGTCGTGGAGAAGGCCGACGGGGTGGGCGCGTCCTGGCGGCGCCACTACGACCGGCTGCATCTGCACACCACCCGGCGCCTCTCGGCCCTGCCCGGGCTGGCGATACCCCGCCGTTTCGGGCGGTGGGTGGCCCGCGACGACCTGGTGCGCTACCTCGAGAAGTACGCCGAGGTCCATGAGCTGGAGATCGTCACCGGCGTCGAGGTCTCCCGCGTCGAGCGCACCCCCGACGGGGACGGCTGGCTGCTGCGCGCCACCGGCGGGCGTGAGCTCGTCGGCTCGGCGGTCGTCGTCGCCACCGGCTACAACCACACCCCGCACCTGCCCCAGTGGCCCGGCCGCGAGGCGTTCCCGGGCGACCTGACGCACGCCGCCGACTACCGCAGCGGCAAGGAGTACGCCGGCCGGGACGTCCTCGTCGTCGGCGTGGGCAACACCGGCGCGGAGATCGCCGTCGACCTGGTGGAGAACGGCGCGGGACGGGTGCGGCTGGCGGTGCGCACGGTCCCGCACATCGTGCGCCGGTCGACCGCCGGCTGGGCCGCCCAGTACAGCGGCATCATGATCCGCCGGCTCCCGGTCGCCCTCGTCGACCGGATCTCCCGGGCGATGGCGAAGGCGAGCATTCCCGACCTGTCCGCGCACGGGCTGCCGCGCCCCGACACCGGCCTGTACACCCGGGCCCGGCAGGGCGCGATCCCGGTGCAGGACGTCGGCCTGATCGACGCCGTGCGCAAGGGGCGGGTGGAGATCGTGGCCGCCGTGGAGGGCTTCGCGGACGGCGGCGAGGTGCTGCTCGGCGACGGCTCCCGGATCTCCCCGGACGCCGTCGTCGCGGCCACCGGGTACGTCCGCGCCCTGGAGGGCCTGGTCGGCCACCTCGGCGTGCTCGACGACCAGGGCAGACCCGTGGCCCACGGCCCCCGGACCCCGAAGGACGCCCCCGGCCTGTTCTTCACCGGCTACACCACCCCCATCAGCGGCACGCTCCGCGAACTGGCGCTCGACGCGGAGCGGATCGCGAAGGCGGTGCGCCGCCGGAGCCGATGACTCCTCCGCCGGAGCGAGTGATTCCGCCGCCGGAGCCGGTAGCTCTGCGCACTCGCCGTAACCGTCGGTAACTTCCTTGAATCGCCTGCTCGTTACACCTGTGCCAGATGTGGCGAGAGCGTTGTCGCGCGCCCTCTCGCGGAGCCAGAATGTGAGACCTGTTCACCTTTCAGGTTCCACCCCCTCTCGCTCCCGAAGCTCGACGGAGGCCGCACGTGGCAAGTGAAAGCCAGCCGACCCGAAGAATGTCCCGCCGCTCCCTGCTCGGCCGCACCGCCGCCGTGGCCGCCGGCGCGACCGCTCTCACCGCGACCGCCGGCGGTCCGGCCGCAGCGGCCACCCGCGACGTCGACGTCGCGATCGTCGGCGCCGGACTGGCCGGCCTCACCGCGGCCCGCGACCTGGTGGCCGCGGGCCGCACGGTCGTCGTCCTGGAGGCCCGCGACCGCGTCGGCGGCCGGGTGGTCAACCTGCCCCTGGCGAACGGCGGGGTGACCGAGGGCGGCGGCGAGTTCATCGGCCCGACCCAGGACCGCATCAAGGCGCTCGCCGACTCCCTGGGCGTGGCCACCTTCCCCACGTACAACACCGGCAAGAACCTGCTCTACAAGGACGGCAAGAAGACCCCGTACGCCACGGACGGCCCGCTCGGCTCGGTCCCGCCGGTCGACGTCGCGGGCCTCGCCAACGCGGCGATCGTGCAGGCCTCGCTGGACGACATGGCCAAGACGGTGCCGGTCGACGCGCCCTGGACCGCGGCCAAGGCCGAGGAATGGGACCGGCAGACCTTCGAGAGCTGGCTGCGCGCCAACGCCGTCGTCCCGTCGGCCAAGTTCCTGCTGGACGTGGCCTGCACGTCGATCTTCTCGGCCGAGCCCCGCGAACTCTCGCTGCTCTTCGTGCTCTTCTACATCGCCGCCGCCGGGAACGAGTCGACCCCCGGCACCCTCGAGCGCCTCACCGAGACCGCGAACGGCGCCCAGGAGCTGCGTTTCGTCGGCGGCTCCCAGCTGGTGCCGGTCAAGCTCGCGGCGACGCTCGGCGACCGGGTGGCGCTGAACGCGCCCGTGCGCACGATCAGCCGGTCCGGCGGCAAGTACGTCGTCACGGCCGACGGTCTCACCGTCACCGCCAAGCGCGTCATCGTCGCCGTGCCGCCGCCGCTCGCCGCGCGCATCACGTACGACCCGCTGCTGCCCGCCGACCGCGACCAGCTCACCCAGCGCCTCCCGATGGCCTCGGTGGGCAAGGCGATCGCGATCTACGACACCCCCTTCTGGCGGGCGGACGGCCTCAACGGCCAGGTGGTCAGCGACACCGGCGTGATCAGCTCGACCTTCGACAACTCCCCGCCGGACGCCTCGTACGGCGCGCTGATGGGCTTCATCGAGGCCGACGAGGCCCGCAAGCTGGACGCGGCGAGCGAGGCCGAGGTCAAGGCCGCGGTCCTGAAGGACTACGTGACGTACTTCGGCGCGAAAGCGGCCTCCCCCACCTCCTTCGTCCTGCAACGCTGGAACAACGAGGCCTACTCCCGCGGCGGCCCCGTCTCCATCGGCGCGCCCGGCGTGCTGACCCAGTACGGCCCGGCCCTGCGCCGGCCCGTCGGCGGCGTCCACTGGGCCGGCACGGAGACCTCCGTCCACTGGATGGGGTTCATGGACGGTGCGGTGCGGTCGGGCGAGCGGGTGGCCAAGGAGGTGCTGGCGGCCCTGTAGCCGGGAGGACCCGCGTGGGGCGCGGACTGCACGGCGGAGACGGCCCGGTCCGGCCGTCTCCGTTCGTTTCGGTGTGGACGACTGTGTGCACGACCATTCCTGACGGTCCGTCAGGAATGTAACCTGACAGAGCGTCAGTTACTCGACAGTCACCCATGGCAGTCACACAGGAGCGGGCGGACCGATGCTTGGATCAACCCACGGCACCCTCACCACCGACTCCCGCCGGGCCCGGGTCATCGCGTGCGGCGAGCAACCCGGGCCCGCGGTCCACGGCCGGCCGGCCCAGGCGGACGATCTCGACGTCAGCGGCCGTCCGCTGTACGCGGACGTCCCCGACCTGGACCGGTTCTTCCGGCCGGAGTCGGTCGCGGTCGTCGGCGCCTCGGACGCCGAAGGCCGCCCGAACACCGGTGTCACCCGGCAACTGGTGGCCTGGGCCGAGCGGGTGGGGGCCCGGCTGCATCCGGTGCACCCCACCCGGGCCGCCGTCTTCGGCATCCCCTGCTTCCCTTCCGTCGCCGAGCTGCCCGAACAGGTCGATCTGGCCGTCCTGCTGGTCGCCGACCCGGCGCCGGTGATCGAGGGGCTCGCGGAGACGAAGGTGAAGTTCGCCGTCGTCTTCGCCTCCGGCTTTGCGGAGACGGGCGAGGCGGGCGCGGCCGAGCAGGAGCGTCTGGCGGCGGCCGTGGAGCGCTCCGGCATCCGCCTTCTCGGCCCGAACACCAACCTCAACGCCTTCGAGCGGTTCCGCGACGATCTCACCGGACCGTCGATCGCGCTCATCACCCAGTCCGGACACCAGGGCCGCCCGGTCTTCGCGCTGCAGGAGCTGGGCGTGCGCCTCTCCCACTGGGCGCCGACCGGCAACGAGGCCGACCTGGAGACCGCGGACTTCGTCTCCTACTTCGCCGAACGCCCCGAGGTCGGTGCGATCGCCTGCTACGTGGAGGGCCTGAAGGACGGCCGTTCCTTCCTCCTCGCCGCCGACCGCGCCGCCCGGCGCGGGGTGCCGGTCGTCGCGGTCAAGGTGGGCCGCACCCAGGCCGGAGCCCGCACCGCCGCCACCCACACCGGGAAGCTGACCGGCGCGGACGAGGTCGTCGACGCGGCGATGCGGCAGTACGGCGTGATCCGCGTCGACGGCCTGGACGAACTCCAGGACACGGCCGCCCTGCTGGCGCGCGCCCGGCCGCCGAGGGCGTCCGGCGTGGCGATCTACTCCATCTCGGGCGGCACCGGCGCCCACGCGGCCGACCTGGCCACGGCGGCCGGCCTCGAACTGCCCGCCCTGTCGGCCGCGAAGCAGGCCGAGCTGCACCAGTGGATCCCCGAGTACCTGAACGTGGCCAACCCGGTCGACAACGGCGGCCATCCGGTCGGCGACGAACGCGGCCGGAAGATCATCGACGCGATTCTCGACGACCCCGGGGTGGGCGTCCTGATCTGCCCGATCACCGGCCCCTTCCCTCCGCTGAGCGACCGTCTCGTACGGGATCTGGTGGACGCGGCCGAGCACACGGACAAGCTGGTGTGCGTGGTCTGGGGATCCCCGGTGGGCACCGAACCGGCCTACCGCGACGTGCTGCTCGGGTCCTCCCGGGTGGCGACCTTCCGCACCCTGGCCAACTGCATCACGGCCGTCCGCGCCCATCTGCGGCACCACCGTTTCGTGAGCGACTACCGCTCGCCCTTCGACGAGGCCCCCCGCACCCTGTCGCCGTCCTACCGCAAGGCGCAGCTGCTGATGCGACCCGGGCAGCAGCTGAGCGAGCACGCGGCGAAGCAGCTCCTGCGCGCGTACGGCATCCGGGTCCCGCGCGAGCAGCTGGTGACGAGCGCGGCGGCGGCCGTGCGGGCCGCGGGGCTGGTCGGCTACCCGGTGGTGATGAAGGCGTCCGGCGCGCAGATCGCCCACAAGACCGAGCTGGGCCTGGTGAAGATCGGCCTGACCTCGGCGAGCCAGGTCCGCGACGCCTACCGCGAGCTGACCGACATCGCCCGCTACGAGGGCGTCTCGCTGGACGGGGTCCTGGTGTGCCAGATGGTCGAGCGGGGCGTGGAGACGGTGGTCGGCGTCACCCACGACGAGCTGTTCGGCCCGACGGTGACGGTCGGCCTCGGCGGGGTGCTGGTGGAGGTCCTGCGGGACGCCGCCGTGCGGGTGCCGCCGTTCGGCGAGGACCAGGCCCGCGCGATGCTGGACGACCTGCGCGGACGGGCGCTGCTGGACGGCGTCCGCGGCCGCCCGCCTGCGGACGTGGACGCTCTGGTCGAGGTCGTGCTGCGGGTGCAGCGCATGGCCCTGGAGCTCGGCGGCGACCTCGCCGAGCTCGACATCAACCCGCTGGTGGTGCTGCCGTGCGGGCAGGGCGCGGTGGCGCTGGACGCGCTGGCGGTGTGCCGGTGAGATCCGTCGCGCCGCCGAGGCCCGAGGCCCGTCACGGTCGGCGCCGGGACGAGGGCCGGGGCCGTCCCCCGGCGGTCCGCCCCAGCCGAAACGGAGGACGCGCATGCCCGCCCCCTCGATCCTGAGCACGACGGACGACCACGTCGCCCGCCTCACCCTCAACCGCCCCGAGGCGCTCAACGCCCTCGCCCCGGAGCAGCGCGACCGACTGATCGCGCTGCTCGCGGGGGCGTCCGCCGACCCGGAGGTGCGGGCGGTGGTCCTCACCGGCACGGGCCGCGGGTTCTGCGCGGGGGCGGACCTGCGGGGCGGGGCGACGGCGGGCGAGCGGGTCGCCGGGGACGTGGCCCGCACCCTCCGGGTGGGCGCCCAGCGCCTGATCGCCGCGGTGCTGGACTGCGAGAAGCCGGTCGTCGCGGCCGTGAACGGCACGGCGGCCGGTCTCGGCGCGCACCTCGCGCTCGCCTGCGATCTGGTGCTGGCCGCCGAATCGGCCCGGTTCATCGAGGTGTTCGTCCGCCGCGGCCTGGTCCCCGACGGCGGCGGCGCCTATCTGCTCCCCCGCCTGGTGGGCCCGCAACGGGCCAAGGAGCTGATGTTCTTCGGCGACGCGCTCACCGCGGCCGACGCGGAACGCCTCGGCCTGGTCAACCGGGTGGTCCCGGACGGCGAGCTGGACAAGACGGCCCGTGAGTGGGCGGCCCGGCTGGCCGCCGGCCCGACCCGCGCCCTGGCCCTGACCAAACAGCTCGTCAACGCCTCCCTCGACGCCGACCGCGCGACCGCCTTCGCCGCGGAGGCCGCCGCCCAGGAGATCAACATGACGACGGCGGACGCCCAGGAGGGCGTGCGCAGCTTCGCGGAACGCCGCGCGGCGGCCTTCCGGGGCCGCTGACGCCGCTGACCGGGAGGGGCCCCGGCGCCTGCACGCCCGGGACTCGCACACCCCTTCCTATCTGACGAATCGTCAGCTTCAATGGGGATGTGATGGGACATGCGGGAATGGCGGCCGCGGCCGTGCGGTATCTGCGGGCGGAGGGCCGGCCGGTCGAACCGCTGCCGCGGCCCGAGCTGCGCTGTGTCCGGGAGGACGAGCGGGCGCCGGTGGACGCGGGCGAGTTCCGCCGTGTGCTCGGGAGCTTCGCCTCGGGCGTGACGATCGTGACGGCGCCGGCCGCCGACGAGGACGGCGCCCCCGCCGGCTTCGCCTGCCAGTCGTTCTCCTCGCTCTCCCTCGACCCGCCCCTGGTCGCCTTCATGGTCGGCCGGACGTCCACGACCTGGCCGCGGATCGCCCGCGCGGGCGTCTTCTGCGTCAACGTCCTCGGCGCGGGACAGCAGGCGCTGTGCCGCGCCTTCGCGGCGAGCGGCACGGACAAGTTCGCCGGCGTCGACCACGATCCGGCGCCGGTCTCGGGCGCTCCCCGCCTCGCCGGCGCCCTCGCGTGGATCGACTGCACGATCCACGCGGTGCACACGGGCGGCGACCACCTCATCGTCGTCGGCCGGGTGAACGCCCTCGGCACGGCCGACGGCGCGGACGAGGCGCCCCTGCTGTTCCACCGGGGCCGGTTCAGCTGACCGCGGGCGTGCGGCCGACCGATGCACTGCCCGCTGGCGTGCGGCCCGGCCGGCGCACTGCCCGCCCGCGCGCGGTCGCTCAGCGCACGTACTCGACGATCTGCATCATGCCCTCGTCGCCGTGCTGGAGCTGATGGCAGTGCAGCATCGAGCGTCCGGTGAAGTCCTCGGCCCGCAGCCGGAAGGTGATCGAACCGTTCGGCGGGACGGCGACGGTGTCGTGCCAGACCGGGGTGGCCAGCCTCCGGTTGTCGACGGCCGTGAGGAGGAAGTGGTTGGTGTGCAGGTGGAAGGGGTGATGGCTGTGGGCGTGGGAGTCGTTGACGATCGTCCACTCCTCGACCTCGCCCAGCCGGACGCGCTGGTTGACGTAGTCGGCGGAGAGGCGGCCCCAGGCGGAGTCGTCACGGCCGGCCCGGGCGTCGGCGGGCGGCGTCTCACCGTCGCCCAGGATCCGGTAGGCGTTCGGGAAGGCGCCTGGGAAGACCCTCTCGTAGCTGCGGAAGATCAGCCTCCGGGTGCGGGTCGGCTCGGGCAGTTCGGTGGGCCGGCCCGGCAGGGCGGCCGGCAGCGACATCTTGCGGGGGGCGCCGGTGACGACGAGCGTCAGCAGGTGCTGCGAGGGCCCCCCGCCGGTCACCTTGTAGGTGCCGGGCCTGCCGCCGCGGACCAGCAGGTCCACCCGTCCGCCCATGGGCAGCGTCACCCCGGTGGCGGCGACCGGTTTCATGAAGGTGACGCCGTCACAGGCGATCTGGTGCACCTCCTGGCCGGCCACGCTGAGGAAGTGGGCGGTGAGAGCTCCCGCGTTGACGATCCGCCAGCGCTGGATCTCGCCCGGGGCGATGGTCAGGACCGGGTTCTTCGCCCCGTTGACCAGGAACGTCGAGGTGATGTCGTCCCAGACGCCGTGCGAGGTCAGATCCGGCACCCGTCCGCCGGACAGCTTGAGCTCGCTGACGCAGACGACGACCTCCTTGGCCGCGGCGATCTCGGGGACCTCGTCCACGTCCCCCTCGACGACGAGCACGCCCGCCATCCCGCTCAGCAGCTGGCTCGCGGTGGATCCGTGCAGGTGGGGGTGGTACCAGAAGGTCCCCGCCGGATGGTCCTGCGGGACGTCGACGACGCTGCGGTACGCGGTCGTCATCCCCGGAGCGTCCGCCGGTTCGAAGGCGCGGAAGACGTTGTCCGCCTCGCCCGAAGGGTCCACGTGCATGCCGTGGGTGTGCAGGTTGAAGGTGTTGAAGCGATGCGGGACGTTCATGTCCTCATGCCCCGCCAGCCTCGCCTCGGCGTTCGGCGGCAGCGCGTTGACCTGCGTGATGTCCAGGGTCTCGCCGGGCCGCACCCGCAGCGTCGGCCCCGGGACCGACCCCTCGTAGGTGCGGGTGAGCACACTGCCCGCGCCGGGGACCGCCAGCTCGGTGAACGCGACGGTCAGCCCGGTGACCAGCCGTCCCGTGTCCGGGTCCGCCCGGCGCGACTCCGGCTGCGGGAACCCGGCGTCGGCCGCCGGCCGCGCGTCCGCGCGCGACGGGACCGCGCGGGCCGCCGCCGTCCCGGTCAGGGCCGTCCCGGTCACGGCCGCGCCGGCCACGACCGGCAGGCACTTCAGCACGTCACGACGGGCCAACGACGTCATCAATCGCCTCCACGGACAGCGGACGGCGGGACGAGCTCAGCAGCCCCGCCACCCATCACTGAATGTAGTCACACAGTACGCGGAGTGTCCGTCCGGGAGCGGTTGCGCAGCGCGGGCGACCCGACGCGGACGCCCGTACGCCCGGGCCGGGGCCCATACGCCCGGGCCGTCGTCCGTGCGCCCGGGCCGTCACCCGTGCGCTCAGGCCGTCGCGGGCGCGAGGGCCGCCGGGGCCGGTCGGCGACGGATCACGAGGGCCATCAGCGCCGCCGCCGCGCACAGCGCGCCCGACCCGTACCAGACGACGTCGTACGAGCCGAAGGCGTCCCGCGCCGCACCGCCCAGGAAGGCCACCAGGGCCGCGCCCAGCTGGTGGGAGGCCAGCACCCAGCCGAAGACGATGGCGCTGTCCTCGCCGTAGTGCTCGCGGCACAGGGCGAGGGTGGGCGGCACGGTGGCGACCCAGTCGAGGCCGTAGAAGACGATGAAGAACACCATCGGCGGATGCACGGACGGGGCCAGCAGCATCGGGAGGAACAGCAGCGACAAGCCGCGCAGCGCGTAGTAGACCGCCAGCAGCCGGCGCGGCTCGAAGCGGTCCGTGAACCAGCCGGAGGCGATCGTGCCGACCACGTCGAAGACGCCGATCACGGCCAGCAGCGAGGCGGCCGCCGTCACCGGCATGCCGTGGTCGTGCGCGGCAGGCACGAAGTGGGTCTGCACCAGGCCGTTCGTCGAGGCGCCGCAGATCGCGAAGGTGCCGGCCAGCAGCCAGAACGGGCCGGTGCGCACCGCCGAGGCCAGCACCCGCAGCGTGCGCCGGGCCGCGCCCCGCACCGGCGGCGGCTTCGGCGTGAACTCCTGCGCGCCGTAAGGCTTCTGGCCCACGTCGGCCGGGTGGTCGCGCAGCAGCAGCCACACGAAGGGGACGACGGTGAGCGCGGCCAGCGCGACCGTGACGGCCGCCGGGCGCCACTCGTAGCGGGTGACGGTCCAGGACAGCGCCGGCAGGAAGATCAGCTGTCCGGAGGCGGAGGCGGCGGTCAGGATGCCGGTGACCAGTCCCCGGCGTTCGGTGAACCAGCGGTTGGTGACGGTCGCGGCGAAGGCCAGCGCCATCGACCCCGAGCCGAGCCCGACCAGCAGGCCCCAGTACAGCAGCAGCTGCCAGGCCGCCGTCATCCACACCGTCAGCAGCGAGCCGGCCGAGATCAGGGTCAGCGCCGCGGCGACGACCCGGCGGATGCCGAACCGGTCCATCAGGGCGGCCGCGAACGGGGCGGTGAGGCCGTACAGCGCCAGGTTGATCGAGACCGCCGCGCCGATCGTGCCGCGCGACCAGCCGAACTCGGCGTGCAGCGGGTCGATGAGCAGCCCGGGCAGCGAGCGGAAGGCCGCCGCGCCGATGATCGTGACGAAGGTGACGGCGGCGACGAACCAGGCGCGGTGGATCCGGCCGCGGCGACGGCCGGACACGCGACCGGACATGCGGCCGAACACGGGGCCGGACCTGCGGCCGGGGGCGCGGTCGGACACGGGCTGCTGTTCCCCGGCGGATTCCCGGGTCTCGGTCGACTGAGGCACGCCACCGAGCCTCGGGCATCCGGGCGGGACGGACGAGTGGCCCGAAGGACAGCGTTCGTTAGGATCGGGCCATGGGTCCCCTCGAGCACGCCCCCCGTCCCCATCGCGTCGTCGTCCTCGCCCTGGACGGACTGCTGCCCTTCGAACTGGGCATCCCGCACCGCATCTTCGGCCGCCCCAGGGACGCCCTCGGACGGCTGCTGTACGAGGTCGTCACCTGCTCCGTGCGCCCGCCCGGCCCCGTCGAGACGGACGCCGACTTCGCGATCATGGTCGAGCACGGTCCCGAGGCGCTGGCCACCGCCGACACCGTGATCGTCCCGGCCAGCTACGAGCTCGGCCCGGTCTTCGAGGAGGGCGTCCTCACCCCCGAACTCGCCGCCGCCCTCGCCCACATCAGGCCCGGCGCCCGGCTCGCCTCCATCTGCACGGGCGTGTACGTGCTGGCCGCGGCCGGCTACCTCGACGGGCGCCCCGCGACCACGCACTGGGCCGACGCCGAACACCTCCAGCGGCTCTTCCCGCAGATCAGGGTCGATCCGGACGTGCTGTTCGTCGACGACGGCGACGTGCTCACCTCGGCCGGCGTCGCCGCCGGCGTCGACCTGTGCCTGCACATGGTCCGCCGCGACCACGGCACCGCCGTCGCCAACGACGTGGCCCGCCGCACCGTCGTGCCGCCGCACCGCGACGGCGGTCAGGCCCAGTACATCGCACGGCCGGTGCCCGACCCGCAGCAGGCGACCACGACCGCCGCCCGCGCCTGGGCTCTCGGCCGCCTGCACGAGCCGATCCAGCTGCGCGACATGGCCGAACGGGAGGCCATGTCGGTGCGCACGTTCACCCGCCGCTTCCGCGAGGAGGTCGGCATCAGCCCCGGCCAGTGGCTCACCCAGCAGCGGGTCGAACGCGCCCGGCACCTGCTGGAGTCCAGCGACCTGTCCGTCGACCGGATCGCCCGGGACGCCGGTTTCGGCACCGCCCAGTCGATGCGCCAGCATCTCCAGGCGGCGCTCGGCGTCACCCCGACCGCCTACCGCCGCACCTTCCACACCGCCGACGCCACCCGGACCGACGCCGTGCACTGAGCCCGGTCCCCCCGGCCGCCTCCCGGCCCCCTCGGCCGCCGCCCGCGCCGCTCCGCGCCCCGAGCTACCCGCGGCCCTCGACGCCCCGCGCCCCCATGCCCTCCACCCCGGCGACGGAACCCGGCGCGGGAGCCGGCGCGGAACCTTGCGCGGGAGCCGTGCCCGCCGCGTCGGCGGAGGCCGCGACCCGGTCGGCGTCCCGCGGCGGACGTGCGGCCGCACGGGCCTCGCCCCACCAGCCGACCGCGGTGAGCGCCAGGGTCAGCCCAACCCCCGCCAGCATCGCCGTGGACGGCGCGACCGTCTGCAGCAGCCCGCCGGCCAGCGAGCCCGTCGCCGCGTAACCCGCGCCCGCGGCGGCGTACATGACCGAGTATCCGGCGGCCAGGGCGTGGGGCGGCAGGGCGTCGCGCAGCGACAGGTTGCGGGTGAGCATCGCACCCGACTGGAGCGTGCCCCCCACCACCAGCGCCGCGGCGATCGCCACGGCGGACGGCGACAGCGCGGCCGTCGTCACACAGACCGACACCCCGGCCATCAGCGCCACGCTGCGGGTGCGCAGCAGCCCTGGCCAGACCCGCAGGCCGTGGACGAAGCCGCCGACACCCCCGCCCACCGCCATGCCGGTCAGCAGCGGGCCGGACCAGCCCACGCCGATGCCGCGCTGCTCGAGCAGGGCCGGCAGCACGAGTTCGGCCAGCCCGAGCAGGGCGAGGCTCGCCGCGCCCGTGACGTACACCGGCCAGACGCCGGTCAGCACCCGCAGCAGCGGCATCCCGCCCGCCCGGCCGCTCCCCGTGCCGCTCTGTCCGCCCCAGGCGGCCGGAAGCAGCCACAGACCCGCGACCGAGGACGCCATCAACGCGGCGGCCAACAGCAAGGGGACACGCGGCGCCACGCCGAGGGCCAGACCGGCGACGGCTGCCGGGGACACGGCCCAGACCCCGGCCATCAGCATCGACTCCACCGACAGCGCCTGGGCCGCCGCGCGCTCCGGCACGAGGGCGGTGAGCAGGGTGCGCAGAGCTCCCGTGGCGGCGGCGGGAGCGGCCCCGGCCAGAACCGCGAAACCGCACAGCACCGCCGGATGCGCGTCCGGCGCCGCCCCCGGTCCCGCGAAGCCGACGGCGCCGCAGAGCAGCCCCCCGGCCAGGTGCCGGCGGGCCCGGTCGGGGCGCAGCCGCAGCCCGAGCACGGGAGCGCCCACGATCTCACCGATGACGTAGGCCGCCGCGAGGGCCGCGCCCAGCGAGTAGCCGCCGGGGCGTTCGCGCACCAGGAACACCAGGGCGAGCGGGGCCATGGCCACCGGCATGCGGGCGCCGACGGCGGTGCAGGCCCAGACCAGTACCTGCCGGGAGGCGACATCGCGGTAGCTCATGGGACGACCGTAGAGGCCGGCGCCGACAGCGCCCCGGACTTTTTCCGCAGCCTGTGGACAACCCGCGCCCCCGGCCCCGCCGCTCGTCAGAACGTCAGCACGCCTCGGGCCACTCGGCCCTTCTCGGCGTCGGTCGCGGCCTTCTCGAAGTCCTCGACCGGGTAGGTCCGGGTGACGAGTTCGTCGAGCAGCAGCCGGCCCTCGCGGTACAGCTCCGCGTACAGGGCGACGTCGCGCTGGGGGCGCGAGGCGCCGTAGCGGCAGCCCAGGATCGACTTGTCCAGGAACAGCGAGGAGACGCGGAAGGACGCCTCGGCCGCCGCCGGCGGCACCCCGAGCAGCACCGCCTGCCCGTGCCGGTCGAGCAGGTCGACGGCCGTCCGGATCAGCTCGACCCGGCCGACGCATTCGAAGACGTGGTCCGCGCCCGTCGGCAGCACCTCCCGCACGCCGTCGGCCGAGGTCAGGAAGTGCGTGGCCCCGAACTGCCGGGCCGCCGCCTCCTTCGCCGGGTTCGCGTCGACGGCGACGATCCGCAGCGCGCCCGCGATCCGCGCGCCCTGCAGCACGTTGAGCCCGATCCCGCCCGTCCCGATGACGACGACGCTCTCGCCGTGGCCCACGCGCGCGCGGTTCAGCACGGCCCCGACGCCGGTCAGCACCCCGCACCCGATCAGTGCGGCGGACGTCAGCGGGACGTCCTTCGGGATCGGCACCGCCTGCACGGCCTTGACCACCGTCCGTTCGGCGAAGGCGGAGTTGGCCGCGAACTGGAAGAGGGGGCGTCCCGCGCGCGTGAACGGTCTCCCGGGCCGCCCGATGGCCTTCCGGCACATCGTGGGGCGGCCCCGGTCGCACTCCGCGCAGGCGCCGCAGTTGGCGAGTGTGGACAGCGCGACATGGTCACCGGGCACGACGTGCGTGACCCCGGCGCCCACCGCCGCGACCACGCCGGCGCCCTCGTGGCCGAGGACGACGGGCGCCGGGAAGGGGATCGTCCCGTCGACGACCGACAGGTCGCTGTGGCACAGCCCCGCCGCGGCGACCGCGACGAGCACCTCCCCCGGCCCCGGGTCCCGCACCTCCAGGTCGTCGACGACCTCGACCCGCTTCCCGTCGAACACCACGCCTCGCATCACGCTGCTCCCCTCTGCCTCATCCCTTGGGCTGCCTGGGCAGGCCGAGCACGCGCTCGGCGATGATCGTGCGCTGGATCTGGTCCGAGCCGCCGTAGATCGTGTCGGCCCGGGAGAACAGGAACAGGTGCTGCGCGTCGTCGAGTTCGTAGGGCGCGGCAGGCGTCCAGTCGGCCGGCCCGACGCTCGCGGCCGCGCCCCGCACCTGCACGGCGACCTCTCCGAGCCGCTGGTGCCAGCCCGCCCACAGCAGCTTGGCAACGCTCGGCGCGCCCGGTCCGGCCGTGCCGCCCAGCGTCCGCAGCGCGTTCCACCGCATGGTCCGCAGCTCCGCCCACAGCCGCACCAGCCGCTCGCGCACGACGGGGTCGGCGGCCGCGCCCGTGTCCACGGCGGCGCGCACGACGCGCCCCAGCTCCTGGGCGAAGCCGATCTGCTGGGCGAGGGTCGACACGCCGCGCTCGAAGCCGAGCAGGCTCATCGCGACCCGCCAGCCGTCTCCCGGCGCGCCGACGACGTGCTCCGCGCGCGCGTGCGCCCCGTCGAAGAAGACCTCGTTGAAGTCGCTGGTCCCGGTCAGCTGCCGGATCGGTCGTACGTCGATCCGGCCCGGCTGGTCCATGGGCACGAGGAGGAACGTCAGGCCGTGGTGCCGCCGCGACTGCGGGTCGGTGCGCGCGAGGACGAAGCACCAGTCGGCCTCGTGGGCGAGGGAGGTCCAGATCTTCTGGCCGGTGACGCGGTACGACCCTGCGCCGGGGTCGGGTTCGGCGCGCGTGCGGACGCCGGCGAGGTCGGACCCGGCGCCGGGCTCGCTGTATCCCTGGCACCACAGCTCCTCGCCGGCGGCGACGGGCGGCAGGAAGCGGGCCTTCTGCTCGTCGGTGCCGTGCGCGAGCAGGGTGGGCGCGAGCAGGTTCTCCCCGATGTGTCCGGAGCGCGGCGGCGCGCCCGAGCTGGCGTACTCCTCGGCCCAGGCGACCTGCTGGGTGAGGCTCCCGGTCCGGTTTCCGTATCCGCCCCGCGGCCAGCCGAGGCCGATCCACCCCGCCGTCCCGAGCGTCCGCTCCCAGGCCCGCCGACCGGCGGCCTGCGGCGCGTGTGCGGCCAACCAGTCCCGTGCTTCGACGCGGAAGGAGTCGTCCGCCGAGCTGAAACCGAAATCCACGCTGACCTCCTCGAGAAGGGGCGACCGCACGCCGGCCCCGGTTGCGCACTCGCGCCCGCCGGTCCGGGGGCGCCCGCGGGCCGGCTACCGGGCGTTGGGCCGGCTCCCGTCCCGTGCGGCGCGGGCCATCTCCTCCAGCCGCGCCAGCATCGGCATGGGATCGACCCCCACGGAGGTGGGCAGGGACTGCGCGATCCGTTCCGGCGTCCAGGAGCCCCCCTCCGCGTAGACCGCGCGGAGTTCCCTCGGCTGCGCCCACACTGCGATCTTCGGCCCGGCGACCGTGTACACCTGCCCGGTGATCCCGGCGTCCCGTGCGCGCTCCGACAGGAGGTAGACCACGAACGCGGCCACGTCCTCCGGTTCGCCGATCTCCGACAGCTCCGTCGGCACCCCGGCCGACATGCGCGTACGTGCCACGGGGGCCACCGCGTTGGCGGTCACCCCGTACTTGTGCAGGCCGAGTGCGGCGCTGCGCACCAGGGAGATGACGCCGCCCTTGGCCGCGCTGTAGTTGGCCTGCGAGACGGATCCCTGGTGGTTTCCGCTGGTGAAGCCGATCAGTGTGCCGCCGCGTTGTTCGCGCATCACCGCGGAGGCGGCGCGGAACACGGTGAACGTGCCCTTCAGATGGGTGGCGACGACCGGGTCCCACTCCTCCTCGGACATGTTGAACAGCATCCGTTCGCGCAGGATGCCGGCCACGCACACGACCCCGTCGAGCCGCCCGTACGACGTCACCGCCACGTCGACCAGCCGTCGGCCGCCGGCCATGGTGGAGATGTCGTCGGCGACGGCGACGGCCTCGCCGCCGGCCGCCTCGATCTCCTTGACGACGGCCTCGGCGACCTCGCTCGTGGGCGCGGCCCCGTCCACCGCCACGCCGTAGTCGTTGACGACGACCCGCGCGCCCTCCGCGGCGGCGGCGAGCGCCACCGCCCGCCCGATGCCTCGTCCCGCACCCGTGACGGCGATGGTCCTGCCGGCCAGGAAGTTCGCCATGCCCAGCCCCCTCCCGCAGTTTCTGACGGTCCGTTAGATTCTAGACGCGAGGACCAGATTGACCTGTCGGACAGTCGGGGACAAGCCCCGGGGAGGCACGGAATGACACTGCCGGCCGAGTTCCACGACATCGCCGAGCGCGTCAACAACTGGGGGCGCTGGGGGGCGGGCGACGAGATCGGCACGCTGAACCTCGTCACCGACGACGTCGTCCGCGCGGCGGCGGCCGAGGTCCGCTCCGGACGCCGCGTCCCGCTCGCCCTCCCGCTGCGGGAGGACGGCGTGCAGACGGGCCTGATCCCGGGCCGGATCAACCCGCTGCACACGATGGTGCAGATCAACCAGGAGATCTTCGGCCCGGGGACGGTGGCGTGCAGCGACGACGCCGTGACGATGGGCCTGCAGGCGGGCACCCACTGGGACGCGCTGACCCATGTGTCGCACTCGGGGAAGCTCTACAACGGCCGTCCGGCGGCCAGCGTCACCGCGCACGGCGGAGCCGAGTTCAGCGGCATCGACAAGGCGCGGCACGTCGTCTCGCGCGGTGTGCTGCTGGACGTGGCACGCGCGCGTGGCGTCGACCGGCTGGCGGGCGGCCACGCGGTGACGCCACAGGACCTGGAGGCGGCCGAGGAGTTCGCCGGCACGCGGGTGCGCGCCGGCGACGTCGTGCTGGTGCGGACCGGGCAGGTCCAGGTCTACCTGGCGGGCGACCGGCAGGGGTACGGGTTCCCGTCGCCGGGACTGTCGGTGCGCACGCCGGAGTGGTTCCACGCGCGCGACGTGGCGGCCGTCGCCAACGACACCCTCACGTTCGAGGTCTTCCCGCCGGAGATCGACGATCTGTGGCTGCCCGTGCACGCGCTCCACCTGGTGGAGATGGGGATGCTGCAGGGCCAGAACTGGAATCTCGAAGAGTTGTCCACAGCCTGTGGAGAAGCGGGCCGCTACGCGTTCCTGCTGTCGGCGATGCCCGAGCCGTTCGTCGGCGGGACGGGGACGCCGGTGGCCCCGGTGGCGGTTCTCTGACGACCCGGGCCCGCCGCCCGGACGAGGACGCGCGTCGGCCGGCGGCGCGCGGCCGTCCGCCCCGAGCACGGCACCGCGCACCGCCATCCGACTTCGGCGCGCCTCCCCGCCCTCGACCCACCGGGCGGGGGGACCCCTGTCGACTCCCCTCGCCCCTGAGGGATCCGACGCCGAATCACGATCCGCGCCCGGCAAGGACCTCCGTCACCGAGGCCCTCGCCGTCCCCTCACGGCGAATCGCTGACCACAAGCGTGATCAAACGGACAACGAACGTCAACACCCGGAAGGGGATTTATTGCTTACGCCCGATTCATGACGGGCGCGCACAGAAGCACAGGCGGGCGCACCGAACCGGCGGCCGGTCCGGACCGACAGCGCTTTCCGCGCCCGCGCCCCGCGGCTGCCGGGGCGTCCGCACCCGTGCGCCCGCGGGCCGACGGGTCAGACGGCCTCGTAGGCCAGTCCGCCGTAGGCCGGCCTGGGCTCCTTCCGGATGCCCGCCGCACAGTCGGCCACGCACTCGGCCGCGCCGCCCCGGTCCACCGACACCTCGGCCGGGGCCGCACAGCGGTCCAGCTCGCACCAGATGCGCTTGCCCGCGCCCTCGACGCTCCATCCCCAGCGGTCCGCGAGTCCGTCGACGAGGGCCAGGCCGCGCCCGCCGGTCGCCTCGTCGCCCGCGCAGCGGGGCACCGGGGCCCGGCCGCTGGAGTCGGCCACCTCCAGCCGGACGATGGACGGCCCGGCCGCCCCGCGCGGCAGCGAGAGCCGCAGCACGGCCGGACAGCCGGTGTGCACCACGGCGTTGGTGACCAGCTCGGAGACGAGCAGGATCAACGTCTCGGCGAGCGGCTCCTCGTCCCCTATCCCGGACCCGACGAGGCGCGAACGGGCCCACCTGCGGGCGCGCCCCACCTCAGCGGGGTCGGGCCGGATCTCCAGCTGCACTTGAAGCACCTGCACCGCTCACACCATCCGAACCGGCGGACACATGGCCGTACGCCACGCCGGCCACGCTGGTCGCGTGCGCGCCATGACGACGGGGGCCACGATCGTAGCCATTTTCTGCATGACCAGAACAACGGTCAGAGGCAGGGTGACGGAACGTGAATCCCTTACGAGACAGCTTGGTTGACGTACAGTCACCTCAACAAGCGCTTCGGGCATATTCCAGCGCGAAGGAGTACCCGTGCGGCATACTGTGCGACGCTCGTTGCGGGGAGTCGAACAGGCGGGGGCCATACGCCCGTCCGCCCAGCGAGCGGGGGCGCGCACCGCCGGATCCGGCATCGCCCCGGGGGCGCCGCCGGCATGGCTCATGCTCGGAACCACTCGCATCCCACAGAAGGTACCGGAGCGGCCCGCCGACTCCGGGCCGTGACGGGTCACGCATCGGACACAACCCGATATCAACGCTCCGTGATTCCGGTATGCCACGATCCGCGACACCCGGGCGGCCGACCGTCCGTCACACCGCCCGTCCGCGCAGGCGGGAAGGGCTGCGGTCCGCCTCGGACAGCAGATCGGCCGCGAGCAGCTCCTCACTCTCCGTGACGCCGCCCGCACGTCGGGTGCGCACCCAGGCCCGTTTCAGCAGCAGGTGGACGTCCGCCTCCCAGGTGAACCCCATGCCGCCGTGCACCTGGAGACAGTCGCGCGCGCCGCGCACAGCGGCCTCGTCGGCCAGCAGCCGGGCCGCCGCGATGTCGACCGGGTCGGCGGTGACGGCGGCCGCGTAGACGGCCGCACGGGCCGTCTCGACCCGCACGAGCAGGTCCGCGCAGAGATGCTTGACCGCCTGGAAGCTCCCGATGGGCCGTCCGAACTGCTCCCGCGCCCGGGCGTGTTGCACCGCCAGTTCGCACGCGCGTGTGGCGGTGCCCAGCTGCTCCGCCGCGGTGAGCAGGACGGCGGCGGGATCGGCGCTCCCGCGCGCGGGGACGGCGTGCAGCGGCGTCAGCGGGTCCACCGACCGCAGCGGCACGGCGTTTTCGGCGTCGCCGAGCACGACGTCCGCCTGCGCCAGCCATTCCACCAGCCCGCCGCCGTCGGCGGCCGCCACGACCGTCTCGCCCTCGGCCGCGCCCGGCACACGCCCGGCCGCCAGGTGCGTGGCCGTCAACGGGCCCGGCAGCAGCGCCCGGCCCGCCTCCTCGAACACCAGCACCGCCTCGGGCAGCCCGAGTCCGACCCCGCCCTCCGCCTCCGGCAGCCTCAGCGCGAAGAATCCGGCCGCGCCCAGCTCCCGCCACAGGGCCCGGTCCAGCACCCCCGGCCGGTCCACGGCCGCCCGCAGCGCCGCCCGGTCGAACCGGCGCGCCAGCAGCTCCCGCACCCCGCCGCGGAGCGCCCGCTGGTCCACCGTCAGTCGAAAACGCACGGACCGTTCACCTCCCCTTCGGCAGACCCAGAATCCGCTCGGCCACGATGTCGCGCTGGATCTGCGAGGTGCCGGCCGCGATCGTGTACGACAGCGACGAGAGCCGGTCGGCGGTCCACGGCCGGTCGGCGTCGAGGGCGGCGTCGCCCAGGACCTCGGCGGCGGCGTCGTACAGCTCCTGGCGCGCCTGCGAGTACCGCAGTTTGAACACCGAGCCGCCGACGCCGGGCACGCCGCCGTGCGCGGCCTCCGCCGCGCTCACGTTCCACTGCGTCAGCCGCCACAGCGCCCGGAACTCTGCGTTGAGGGAGCCCAGCCGGCGCCGCAGGACCGGGTCGTCCCAGCGTCCGGTGCGCCGCGCCCGGCGCGCGAGTTCGCCGAGCACCCGCCGGCAGGCGACGACCTCGCCGACGAAGGCGGTGCCGCGTTCGAAGGACAGCGTCACCATCGTCACGCGCCAGCCGTCGTTCTCGTCCCCCACCCGGTTGCCGACCGGCACCCGCACCTCGTCGAGGAACACCTCGGCGAACTCGGCGGTCCCGGCGAGGGTGCGCAGCGGCCGGACCGTCACGCCCGGCGCGTCCATGGGCATGGCCAGCCAGCTGATGCCCCGGTGCTTCGGCGCGTCCGGATCGGTGCGGACCAACAGCTCGCACCAGTCGGCGACTTCCGCGTGCGAGGTCCAGATCTTGGATCCGCTCACCACGTAGGCGTCGCCGTCGCGCCACGCGCGCGTGCGCAGCGCCGCGAGATCGGACCCGGCGTCGGGCTCGCTGAAGCCCTGGCACCACACCTCCTCGCCGCGCAGGATGGGCGGCAGCCAGCGGGCCCGCTGCTCGGCCGTCCCCTCGGCGGCGATCGTCGGGCCGGCGTGCAGCAGCCCGACGAAGCCCGCGCCCACGTACGGCGCGCCCGCCTTCTCGGTCTCCTCCAGGAAGATCAGGCGGACGCCCGGCGAGGCCTGCCAGTGCACGTCGGCGTATCCGGCGTCGTGCAGCGCCCGCTGCCAGCCGAGGTCGTAGGCGCGGCGGCCCGGCCAGTCGTCCGGCGACGGCTTCGGCGGGAGCGTGGGCAGCGCCTTGCCCAGCCACTCGCGCAGCCGGGCCCGGAACTCCGCGTCCTCGGGGCTGTCCGTGAGGTCCATGTCATGATCCCCCTGCCTGGTCCTGATCTCCCTGCCCGGGTCCCGTGCCGGCTACTTGTCGAGGTCCAGGTCCAGCATGCGGATCGCGTTGCCGCGCATCAGCTTGTAGACCGTCTCGTCGTCGAGGCCCTTGACGTGGTCGAGGGCGATCTCCTTGGTGTGCGGGAACGTGGAGTCGACGTGCGGGTAGTCGGTCTCGAAGGTCGCGTTGTCGCGGCCCACCGCGTCCAGGGACGCGACGCCGTGCTTGTCGCGGAAGAAGCAGCAGAACATCTGCCGGTAGTAGTACGTCGAGGGCGGCTCGGGGACGAGGTCGCGCACGCCGCCCCACGCGCGGTGCTCCTCCCAGACGTCGTCGGCGCGTTCCAGGGCGTACGGGATCCACCCCATCTGCCCCTCGGAGTAGGCCAGCTTGAGGCGCGGGAACCGCACCAGGACGCCGCTGAAGAGGTAGTCCATCATCGAGGCCATCGCGTTGTTGAACGACAGGGACGCCTGGACGGCCGGGGGCGCGTCGGGTGAGGCGGCCGGCATCTGCGAGGACGAGCCGATGTGCATGTTGACGACCGTGCCCGTCTCCTCGCACACCGCGAAGAACGGGTCCCAGTAGCCCGAGTGGATCGACGGCAGCCCGAGGTGGCTCGGGATCTCGGAGAACGTCACGGCGCGCACCCCGCGGGCCGCGTTGCGCCGGATCTCGGCGACCGCCAGGTCGATGTCCCACAGCGGGATCAGGCACAGCGGGATGAGCCGGCCGCCGCTGCCGCCGCACCACTCCTCGACCATCCAGTCGTTGTAGGCGCGCACGCAGGCCAGCGCGACCTCCTTGTCGTGCGCCTCGGCGAAGGTCTGCCCGCAGAAACGCGGGAAGGACGGGAAGCACAGCGAGGCCTCGACGTGGTTGAGGTCCATGTCCGCGAGCCGGGCCTTCGGGTCCCAGCAGCCGCGCCGCATCTCCTCGCGGGTGATGCCCTCGAGGGTCATCTCGTCGCGGTCGAAGCCGACGGCGGCGATGTTGCGCTTGTACGGGAACTTCAGGTCCTCGTAGATCCACCAGTCGGTGGGCGGGCCGTCCGGGTCCATCGTGATCTGGTATTTCCCGGCGACGTAGGCGAGCTCGCCGATCCCGGCCGTGAGGGGCTGCGGTCCCCGGTCCCGGTACTTCCTCGGCAGCCAGGTCGCGAAGAGGTGCGCGGGCTCGATCACATGGTCGTCCACGCTGACGATGCGCGGCAGTTCGGTGCTCATGGATTCCCCTCCGCCTGGCGGAACGCCGGTGGTCCGGTGGACGGCCCGCCCCGTCATCTGATGGGTCGTCAGATCTGCTCTCCCCTGCAGGCTAGCCCGCACCCCCTGGACCGACAAGGCGACCGGCCCTACGCTCTGCCCAGATCTGACTGTCCGTCAGCTATGTCAGGGGGCCGACGTGAACGACACCGCCACCGCCCACCGGCTGAGCGCCTCCGGCACCCTCTGGGAGCTGCTCGCCCGCCGCGCCGACCTCACCCCGGACCGCCGGATCCTCCTGCAGGGCGACCGCTCCCTGACCTTCGGCGGGCTGCGCGAGCGCGCCGAACGGACGGCGGCCGGGCTGCACGACATGGGCGTACGCCCCGGCACCGTCGTCGCCTGGCAGCTGCCGACCCGCCTCGAGACGGCCGTGCTCTCCTTCGCCCTGGCGCGCCTGGGGGCCGTGCAGACCCCGGTGATCCCCTTCTACCGCGACCGCGAGGTCGGCTTCGCGCTGCGCGAGTCCAAGGCGGAGTTCTTCGCCACGCCGGGCGTCTGGCGCGGCTTCGACCACACCGAGATGGCCCGGCGGCTCGGCGCGAAGGGCGTCTTCGAGGCCTACGACGACCTGCCCGAGGGCGATCCCGCAGGGCTCCCCGCCCCGCCCGCCGAGGGCGGCTCGGTCCGCTGGATCTACTGGACCTCGGGCACCACGTCCAACCCCAAGGGCGTCCTGCACACCGACCGTTCGCTGATCGCGGGCGGCTCCTGCCTCGCCCACGCGCTGCGCCTCACGGCGGACGACGTCGGCTCCATGGCCTTCCCGTACGCCCACATCGCCGGCCCCGACTACACCGTCATGCTGCTGCTCTACGGCTTCCCGGCGGTGATGTTCGAGCACTTCGCGCTGCCGGACGCGCTGGAGGAGTACCGGCGGCACGGCGTGACGGTGGCGGGCGGGTCGACGGCGTTCTACTCGATGTTCCTCGCCGAGCAGCGCAAGCAGCCGGGCGTCCCCGTGATCCCCACGCTGCGGCTGCTCGCGGGCGGCGGCGCGCCCAAGCCGCCGGAGGTGTACCACGCCGTCGTGCGCGAGATGGGCGTGCAGCTCACCCACGGCTACGGGATGACCGAGGCGCCGATGATCACCATGGGCGCGCCGGACGACACGGCGGACGACCTCGCGACGACGGAGGGGCGGCCGCCGGCGGGCATGGAGATACGCGTCGCGGGCGACGGGGAGGTGCGGCTGCGCGGCGAGGCCGTGTGCCGGGGCTACCTGGATCCCGGCCAGACCGCCGAGGCGTTCGACGCGGACGGCTTCCTGCGCACCGGCGACCTCGGACGACTGACCGCCGCCGGGCACCTGGTGCTCACCGGACGGCTCAAGGACGTCATCATCCGCAAGGGGGAGAACGTCTCCGCCAAGGAGATCGAGGACCTGCTGGCCGCCCACCCCGGCGTCGGGGACGTCGCCGTGATCGGCCTGCCCGACGCCGAGCGCGGGGAGCGGGTGTGCGCGGTCGTCGAACAGCCGGCCGGGGCGGAGGCGCTGACCCTGGAGGCGGTCACGGCGTATCTGCGCGCGGCGGGACTCTCCGTGCACAAGCTGCCCGAGCAGCTGGAGCTGGTGGACGCCCTGCCGCGCAACGACACGCTCCGCAAGGTCCTCAAGTACAAGCTGCGCGAACGCTACTCGGGGACGGTGAAGTAGCGGGCGAACGCCGGGACGATCTCCGCCTCGCCGACCTTGCCGTCGGCGTCGGCGTCCAGCACCGCGGCGGCTCCCCGGGCGACCTCCTCGGGCGCGCCGAGGGCGCGCAGCACCCGCACGGTGTCCTCCACCGTCGCCCGGCCGTCGCCGTCGGCGTCGGCCACGTCGAGGGCCGCGTGCAGGAAGGGGCGGGCGATCTCGGCGAACCGCTCCGGGTTGTCGCGCAGGCGCTTGACCGCGCCGGTCACGAACTCCTCGCGGGTGATGCGCTGGTCGCCGTCGCGGTCGGCGATGCCGGCCATGCCCTGCCAGAACGCCTCGGCTCCCGCGTAGACGGCCTGCCCCTTGTCGGAGCGGGCGGCGACGCCGAACTCGGCGAGGACCGCCTTGGCGGCCGCGGCGAAGTCCGCGCGGTCGATGTAGCCGTTGCCGTCCTGGTCGAAGGTGGCGAACCGGGCGGCGATCCTGCGTTCGTACTCGCTGTTGACCATGTCTTCTCGGGCCGCCTTACGTCGTCGCGGAGGTGCTGGGGGAGATGCGGTGGAAGGCGCTGCGAAGAGTGCTTCCGGCAGGGAGCGTACGACGCGGACGGCGTCCGGGCGGCGGGAAGGGGCCGCCTGTGCCCGGACCGGGGACGATTCGGGACGAGCGTGTGGCGAAACGACGGCTCGGCGAAGCGACGGCTTCACGCCGACAGCGGTTCCGTCCCGTCGTCCACGGCGTCCGCCAGATCGGCGTAGACGTCGAAGAGGCGGCGCACGCCGAGCGCGCCCAGCACCCGGTTGACATGGGAGCCCTCGGCCGCGCCGCGCGCGGGGAGGATCAGCCGCAGCCGTCCCCGGCAGGAGCGGATGAGGCGGCGGGCCGCGATGAGCACGCCGACTCCGCTGGAGTCGCAGAAGTACACCTCGGACAGGTCGAGGACGAGACTGTGGCGGCCCTCGGCCACCTCGTCGTGCACCCGCTGCCGCAGCACCGGCGAGGTCACCAGGTCCAGCTCGCCCGACACCCGGAGCACGGCCCATCCGCCCTGCTCGCCGCTGGTCACTTTGAAGGCCACCCTCACGCCTTTCGTTCGCTGTCGCCGGCCCTGGTCCGCGGTAAACGGAAGCTTTTCCTTCGCTTCCTTGCAGCGCGGCTGCCCAGCGGCCGTGCCCCGAAACGCCGAAGCAAAAACAGAAACCGAGAGAAAGAGGCTTGTTTCTGTCATATGCGGTCCGGTTCGATCCATGTCTGTCGGGTAGGCGCGGGCCCATACCACCCGCGCGCGGGCAGGGGGCGCACATTGAAACAAAGGGGCGTGCGTCGCCGTACGTGCCGACTACATTCGAGGTGGCGGCGGACGCACGCTGAACACGGCCACGGACACGAGCGCGCAGGTACAGCGGCTACGGCAGGCACAGGACGCACACGGTGAGGGGGACGCATGGCGAAGAGGGACGCACCACCCCGCTGGGACCGCAGGATGCAGCAGCGGCTCGCGCGCGGTGAGGCGGCCGCCCTCGGCGAGCTCTACGACCGGTTCGCTTCACTCGTGCACGGTCTTGCCCACCGCGTGCTCGAAGACGAACGAGCGACGGACGGCGTCACCCGCGAGGTCTTCGCCCACCTCTGGGAACACCCGGACGCCTACGACCCCGGGCAGGGCCCGCTGCGCACCTGGGTCGCCACGGTGACCCACCGTCTCGCCGTGCAGCGGCTGCGCGCCACCGAGACCGCAGCGCTGGCCGAGACGGGCCACGGCTCCGCCGAGGCGACCGAGGAACTCGAGCGCAGGGTCCGGCACGCCTCCGTCGCCGCCCGCGCCGACTACATCGTCCAGGCCATGCCCGCCCCGCTGCGCGCCGCCCTGGAGCTGGCCTACTTCCAGCGCCGCGACTACCGCCAGACCGCGGCCGACCTCGGCGTCACCGAGGACGAGGCCCGCCGCCGGCTCCGCCTCGGCCTGCAACTGCTCTCCACCGCCCACGACACCGCGGCCCCCGGAGCGCCCCCGGGCTACGGAGGTGCGGCATGAGCGACGCGGACGACCTGGACGGCGTCCAGCCGCACGACGGCGAGGACGAGAAGGCCGACGACAGGGGCAGGGACGGCACGGACGGCACGGGGAAGACGGGTACCGGCACGGGGAGCGCGCAGAACGTGGGGAGCACACCGGACGCGGAGAACGCGGGCGGCGGGGGCGAGGCGGCCGGGGAGCCGAGCGCCGAGGACACGCCCCCTCGCACCCCGCCCACCCCTCGCATCCCGCTCCCCCGCGTCTCCGTGGAGGACGGCGGGCGGCCGCTGCCCGCCCCGGAGGAGCCGGCCGCACCGCAACCGGTCAGGCTCGAGCATCCGATTCTCAAGTCGCTGCTCGGCGCATGGGCGCTCGCGGCCTGCTCGGCCGAGGAGACGGACGCCGTCGAGGTGCACCTCGGCGACTGCGGCGCGTGCGCGGACGAGGCGCGGCGACTGCGCGAGGCCGTCGGACTGCTCCACCGCTCGGAGTCCCTCGACCTCGACCCCGCCCTGCGCACCCGCGTCCTCGAAGGCTGCCTGGAGCGACGTCCGCCGCATGTCCCGGTGCCCGACTGGGCGGCGTCCTACGACGCCGAGACCGCGCGGCTGGACGCCCTGCTCCAGGACTTCGGGGACGCCGAGTGGCACGCGCCCGTGCGGCTGCGCTGGTTCCGCGGCGAGAGCGCGACGAGCCGCCGGACCACCGTCGCCGGGGTCATCGCCCACCTGCTGGCGGTCGACGGACTGATCGCCGTCGCCCTGGGCCTGGACGACCCCCTGGACCCGGACCCGGGCGACGCCACCGGTCGGCCGGACGCGACGGGCCGGCCCAGGGGCGGGACGCGGACGCCGGCCCAGCGCACCGAGGCTCTCTGGGCGGGCGCGCACTTCCCGCCCACCCGCTCGGTACGAGGCCCGTGGCGCGAGCAGACCCACGCCCTGGTGCGCACGGTGTCCTTCACCGCAGGAGGCCCCGGCGGCACGCCGGTGTCGTACGGCGGCTTCCAACTCCCCCTGCAGGACGCGATGCTGGACCGGGCGTTCGAGTGCTGGGTGCACGCCGAGGACATCGCGGAAGCGGTCGACTACCCCTACGCGCCGCCCGCGCCGCGTCACCTCCACGGCATGATCGACCTGGCCGCGCGGATGCTGCCGGAGACGCTCGCCGCCCGCCGTCGCGCCGGACTCGCCTCGCCCGCCCGCACCCGCCGTCTGATGGCCGCCGGCCGGCCCGGCCGCAGTCTGCGTCTGGAGATCGAGGGCTCGGGCGGCGGCCAGTGGCTGATCCCGCTGGACTCCCCCGCGCAGGCGGTCGCGCCCGGCCCCGAGGACCCCGGCGGCGCGGCGGCCGTCCCCGTCGACGACGAGGTGGCCCATGTGGCCATGGACGACGTGGAGTTCTGCCGGCTGGCCGCCGGCCATGTGTCTCCGGAGGAGGCCGCGGCGGGACAGGTCGGCGACCGGGACGCGATCAGGGACGTGCTGTTCGCGGCGGCGAGCCTCAGCCGGATGTAGCGGGGGCGCGGCCCATCCGCCCCCGCCTCGCCCTCACCGAGATCTTCATCGACCTTCTAGGGGAAGACGACCGTCCGTCGCCCGTTGAGCAGGATCCGGCGCTCCGCGTGCCACTTGACGGCTCGCGCCAGCGCCTGGCACTCCACGTCCCGTCCGATCGCGACCAGCTGGTCCGGTGTGACGCCGTGCCCGACCCGCTCGACCTCCTGCTCGATGATCGGCCCCTCGTCGAGGTCGGCGGTCACATAGTGCGCCGTCGCCCCGATCAGCTTCACGCCCCGCGCGTGCGCCTGGTGGTACGGCTTCGCGCCCTTGAAGCTCGGCAGGAACGAGTGGTGGATGTTGATGATCCGGCCGCTGAGCTGCTTGCACAGGTCGTCGGAGAGGACCTGCATGTAGCGCGCCAGGACGACCAGTTCGACGTCCTGCTCCCGGACCAGCTCCAGCAGCTGCGTCTCGGCCTGCTGCTTGTTCTCCTTCGTCACCGGAATGTGGTGGAAGGGAATGTTGTACGAGCCCACCAGCTCTGCGAAGTCGGTGTGATTGGACACCACGGCCGCGATGTCCACCGGCAGCGCGCCGATGCTGGCGCGGAACAGCAGGTCGTTCAGACAGTGCCCGAACTTGCTGACCATGAGGACGATGCGCATCTTGTCGTCGGCCCGGTTGATCTGCCAGTCCATGTGGAACGAGTCGCCGATCGCCGTGAAGCTCGCCCGCAGCTTGTCCACCGTCACCGGGGGCTCGGCCGAGAAGTGCACGCGCAGGAAGAACAGACCCGTGTCGTGGTCGCCGAACTGCTGGCTGTCCTCGATGTTGCAGCCGGTCATGAAGAGGTAGCTCGACACGGCGTGCACGATGCCCTGCTTGTCGGGACACGACAGGGTGAGGACGTACTGGTCGGCGGGGGTCGCCGCGGCTCGGGCGGGCTGCGCGTTCATGCCCGACAGGGTCGCACACCGCCTCCCGCCCTCGGCAATCGTTCCGCGGACCGGAACGCGCAGATCAAGACACGCGGACCGGAGCACGCATGCGGGAGCATCCGGACCGGAGAACGCCTGCCCCGGAGCACGCCTGCCGAGGCATCCGGACCGGGACGGGCGGGCGCGCGCCGCCGCTGCGGCTATGCCGCCCGCGTCATGATGCGGAGGACCTCGAGGGTGCGGGGCGGCGCGTCCGGGTCGTCCCCGTCGCTCGCCGCCATCCGCACATGCGCGTCCCGCGCCGCCCGCACCGCGTCCGGCCAGCCCTGGTTGTCGACGTACGCGGAGACCGGGGCGTCCGGCCCGACCTGGTGCATGATCCGCAGGACCCGCAGCACGGCGGTGTCGACGAGGGCGGCCTCCTGCGAGTCGCGGAAGATCGTGCCGACGTACTTCTCGGCGGACCAGTTGTCGAGCCAGGTGTCCTCGACGAGGCGGTACACGGCGTCGGTGACGTCCCCGTACCCCTCGACGCCGGCCAGCCAGACGTTCTGCTGGAACGCCGGATCGGAGAGCATGTGCAGCGCGGAGCGCACATTGCTGCGCCAGCGCCACCACGGCATGTCGTTGAGTGGCATGCCGCCCATGGTGGGGGAGCGACGGCCGCGACGGGAAGAGTTCTCCGAACCTTGCACGGTCACCGATCGTACGTTTCCGCGCCTCACGAGCGTCACGGACCCCCGCAATTCACCTGCCGGTCACCCAGCGTTGAACGAAGGTCACTCCGAGGTTGGCCGTGTGACGGAATCGTGCGTGTCCATGACCGGCAGGCGACGCACGTCCACGCGAAGCACCTTCCTCCCCCGATCGCTCCGCTTCACCAGGTCCGCCAGAGCGAGAACCCTGTCTGCAAGGGTCCTGTCCGCGAGGGCGCTGTCCGCGGGGGCCCTCACGGTCTGCGCGTCGCTCGCCGTCGCCTGCGGGGTGGTCCCCGGCACCGCCGAGGGCTCCGGAAACGGCCCGATCATCGTGATGACCTGGGCTCCCGAGGGGACGTCCGCGACCAACAAGCCCGGCATGCCCGCCTTCGCCCGCGCCTACGCCCGCTGGCTCAACGCGAACGGCGGCCTGGACGGCCGCGACCTCAAGGTGCTGACCTGCAACGACCGCGACGACACCGTCGCCGCCGCGCAGTGCGCCCGGCGGGCCGTCAAGGAGGGCGCGGTCGCCGTCGTCGGCTCCTACAGCCAGCACTCCGACGCCTTCTTCCCACATCTGGAGGGCGCCGGCATCCCGTACATAGGGGGCTTCGGCGTGACGAACGCCGAGTTCACCAGCCCGCTGTCCTACCCCGTCAACGGAGGCCGCCCGAGTCTCCTGGCCGGCCTCGGCAAGGAGCTGGCCCCGCAGTGCGGCCGGGTCTCCCTCGTCCGCCCCGACACCATCGCGGGCGACTCCCTGCCCGTGATGCTCGACGCCGGGCTGACGGCGGGCGGCCACGACGCGTCCGCGGACCAGCCGGCTCCGGAGGACGCCACCGAGTACACGGCCCAGGCCGAGGACGCCCTGCGGACGGCGACCAGGGGCGAGGGCCGGTCCGAGAAGGGCCGCAAGGGCCGGGGCTGCGTGGTGACCGCGCTCGGGGACCGCACCGGCACCTTCATGGACTCCTTCCGGCGCAGCCGTGACGACTACCCCGGCGTGCGCACCGCCACCATCCTCGGCAGCGTCGACCAGACGGTGATCAACGCCGCCGGCGCCGGTTCGGGACCGTTCGAGGGCGCGTACGTCACCGGCTGGTACCCGGTGGCCAGCGACCCCGCCTGGGCCCCGATGAAGAAGGTCATCAGCGAGCAGGCGTTCTCCGACACCCGCGTCGACCCCGCCGACACCGGCGTGCAGACCACCTGGATCGCCTACAACGTGTTCCGGCAGGCCGTTCAGTCGCTGGACGGCGGCCCGGTGACCGCCGACACCGTGCGGCACGCACTGGACGACGGACTGCAGGTCGACACCGGCGGGCTCACGCCGGCCCTGCGCTGGCGGTTCACCGACCGCCTCGCCTCCATCGGCTTCCCCCGTCTGGTCAACGCGGACGTCACGCTGCAAACCGTGCGCAAGGGCCGTCTGGTGGCCGCCGAGCAGGGCTTCGTCGACGTGACGGGAACCCTGGAGAAGGCGGACGTCGACTGACGCGCGCCTCGCCCCGGGGCGAGGCGCGGGTCAGAGCTGGGTGGGCTGGCGCTCGGTCAGCCCGTACTTGCGGGCGATCGCGTTCCACAGCTTCGCGGCCTTCGCCTTCTGCGCGCTCGCGGTGCCGCTCTCCCGGTTGCCGGCCTGCGTCTCGCCGGTGGTGCGGGCCGAGCCCCTCTTGCAGTTCTTCCGCTTGTCCCCGGCGACCTGGTCGGCCCAGGCCGCGTAGTGGTCGTCGGCGGACGCGGACGCTCGCCACGCCTTGGTGAGCGCAGCCGTCAGCGCGGCGTGGTCGGGGAGCCGGTCGACCTTCAGCGCGGACAGCCGGGTGACCAGGTCGGTGCGCTGCTTCGCCGCGTCCCGCAGATCCGTCGCCGCCCCGGCGAGGTCGCCGCACGCCTTGACGTCGGCGACCGCGCTGATCACGCTGGCCCGGCTGTTGCCGCTGTCCGCCAGCAGCTTGTCCAGCTCCGCGGCCTGTCCCTCGGCCCCGTCCGAGGACGCCGACCCGGACTGACCGGTCACCGGCGCGGACGCGGCCACCGTCTTGTTGTCGTCGCCCTTGTCCGAACCGCCCCCGCCGCCGAGCAGCGCGCCCGCGCCGACGCCGACGACCGCGAGCGCCACGCCGATCGCCGCGAACAACGGCACCCGTGAGCCGGTGCCGTCCCCCCGGCCGCGACGGCCGCCGCCGTCGTCGTCCCGTGTCCCGCGCCGGCCGCCCGCCGACGGGTCGCCGGGCGGGGTGTAGGCGGGCTGGGCATAGGCGCGCTGGGCGGGGCCGGGACGGGCGGGGCGGGCGGGACCGCCGCCGTGGCCCGGACCGCCGCCGTACGCCGGGGCGTCGGGCTCGTCGAAACGCGGCAGCAGCTGGGTCGAGCCGGCGGGGCCGTCGCCGGCCGGCTCGTCGCGGAAGAGGCTCTCGAACCCGGCGGGCGGCTGCTGCCGGTCGCCGTCGGCCTGTGCGGCTACGGGCGGGATGTACTGGGTGGCCTCGGCGTCGGGATGCCCGCCCGGCATGGGGCCGGGAGCGCCCTGCGGGTGCCGGGGGCCCGGGTTCTGCGGCGTGCGGCCGAGGAAGTGGGTCGACTCGGCCGGGACTTCGGGCGGCAGCGCGCCGGGCACGACGGGCGGTATGTACTGCGTCGCGCCCTCGTCGGCGGGCGCGGCCGGTATCGGCGGCAGGTACTGGGTGGCGCCCTCGTCGGCGGGCGCGGCCGGGACCGGCGGTATGTACTGCGTGGCGCCCTCGTCGGCCGGGGCAGGGGCGACCGGCGGCAGGGGCGCGCCCGGTCTGCCCTGGCCGTACCCCGAGGCGGCCTGATCCGGTGCCGGTGCGGTCTCGGGCGGGAGCGGGCCGGCGCCGCTCTGCCGACCGCCGGCCCATGGGTCCTGCTGCGGGGCGCCCCACTGGTCGTGCTGCTGGGGCTGGTGCTCGGGCCGGTGCTGCTGCGGCTGTGCCTGGTCCGGGGGCAGCGGCCAGCTCTGGTCCGGCTGCTGCGGAGCCGGCGACTGCTGGTCCGGTCCCCAGGGCTGCCCCCAGGTCTGTCCGCCGGCCGACGCCGGCTGCTGCCCGTACTCCGGCTGCCGCCCGTGGTCCTGCGGTCCGTAGCCCTGCGATCCGTAGGGCTGCTGCCCGTCGGCCTGCCCGTACGACTGCTGCCCGTCGGCCTGCCCGTAGGACTGCTGTCCCCCCGCCCGGCCGTAAGGGCCCTCCGCGGGCTGTCCGTACGGCCCGGCGTCGTATCCGCCGGGGTGGGGATCCGACGCCGCGCCGGGCTGTGGTCGCGGCCGGGCCGACGGGCGTCGCACCTCCGGCGTCATGCCCGGCAGCAGGGGCTCCCCGCCGTCGGAGGGCAGCACGATGCCTTCGCGCGCGGGCTGCGCCGAGGGCTCCTCGCCCTGTCCACTCTGCGTCACCGGGACTCCTGCTGATGGGGGACCTTCGGAATCGTCGGTTCACGCTACCGGGTCCCCGGAACCCCGTGCCACGCAGCTCGAGAACGTGATCTCCCTCCCCCGAGGTCGCCGGTGACGTCCGTCACGGATCCGGGGCGCCGCGTGCCGTGTTCCACGCCTCCCGCGCGCGACCTCGCCTTTTCCCGTGCGTCCACGCAGCGGCGACCCCGTGTTCACGCCCTGGCTCACGCCGCGGTCTGCAGCTCCAGCCGCGCTCCGAACTCCCTTACCACGGACTCGTCGCGGAACGGTTCCAGCCGCTGCTGGAGGTCGTCCAGGTACTCCGCGCCCCGGTTGGAGCGGAGCGTCTCCAGCAACTCGACCGCCTTCGTGCCGGTGTTGCAGGCCTGCTCGATCTCCCGTTGCTGCACCTGTGCGGTGGCGAGGAGCACGTAGCCGATCGCACGCCGGCGCGCACGGCCCGGCGGATGCCCGGCCAGGGACTCCTCGGCGCAGCGCGCCGCCGCCTCGGGCTGGCCGAGGTCGCGATGGCAGTGCGCCAACTCGTCGGCGAGATAGGCCTCGTCGAAGTGCGCGATCCACGTCGGGTCGTCCCCGGCGGACGGGTCGGCGGCGTCCAGCGCGGACACCGCCCGTCCGGCCGCCGCCTGCGTGCTCCGGACGTCGCCCAGCAGGGCGTGTCCACGGGCCTCCGCTGCGAGGAACATCGCCTCCGCGCGCGGTGTCACCCGGCCCCGCGCGCCCTCCTGCGCGGCCCGCGCCAACTGTGCGATCTCGCGCGGGTTTCCGAGCTGTGCCGCGAGATGGCTCATGGAGGCGGCCAGCACGTATCCGCCGTATCCCCGGTCGCCCGCCGCCTGGGCCAGCCGCAGGGCCTGGATGTAGTAGCGCTGGGCGAGGCCGGGTTGGCCGGTGTCGACGGCCATGTACCCGGCGAGCTCCGTCAGCCTGGCGACGGCGGCGAAGAGTTCACGGCCCACGGCCTCCCGGTAGGAGCCGGCGAGCAGGCCCGAGACGACGCTGTTGAGGTAGTGCACGACGACCGGGCGCACATGGCCGCTGCCGTACTGGTGGTCGAGGTCGACCAGCGCCTGCGTCATGGCCTTGACGGCCGCCACGTCGGACAGCCCCACCCGGGGCCCCGCGGAGCGCGCGACCTGCGCGTCGGGCGAGGAGATCAGCCAGTCACGGCTCGGCTCGACCAGCGCCGAGGCGGCCACCGACGACCCGGACAGGAAGTCCCGCCGGCCCACGTCGCTGCGCCACAGCTCGCAGACCTGCTCGATGGCCCCCAGCACCGTCGGCGAGAACTGCAGGCCCACGCCCGAGGCGAGGTTCTTGCCGTTGGCCATGCCGATCTCGTCGATCGTGACCGTGCGGCCGAGCTTGCGGCCGAGCGCCTCCGCGATGATCGCCGGGGCGCGCCCCCGCGGCTGCTGTCCGCGCAGCCAGCGCGCCACGGACGTCTTGTCGTAGCGCAGGTCGAGGCCGTGTTCGGCGCCGCACATGTTGACGCGGCGGGCGAGTCCGGCGTTCGAGCACGCCGCCTCCTGGATGAGCGCCTGCAGCCGTTCGTTCGGCTGCCGCGCGACTAGCGGCCTTGCGGCCATGGGCACTACCCCCTGTGGCTGCGGTGACCGGGGCGGCGGGTGCCTGCCCACACACCGGTTGACGTGTCTTCCACCGAAAAGTTCCGGCCGAGAAGATCGATGCCCCACGGTCGCACCGAAAATGCGAGGCATGAGCGGATTGCTGATGTTTGCCGAGCAATACGGGAATTGCCGGGTTACTGGCGGAAGCCGCCCCCCTCACCCTGGTTACCCGCTCCCGCGCCCGTTCCTCCCGCGCGCCCCCATCGATGCACCCATGCGCCCCGGACGCGGAATCGATGCTCCTCCCCCGCGCATTCTGGCGGGCGTAACCCCTGGTGACCGCTAGAGTTGTGTTCATCGTGGAAGAGACCATCGCGGGCGCCGACGCCACTCAAATCCCGAAGCAGCGCGGGGAATCGCTGCTCGAGACCGCTGTTCGCTACGCCGAGGAACGTCATTGGGACGTGTTCCCCGGCGCCTGGCTGGAAGCCGTCGGCGGGATGCAGCGCTGCTCCTGCGGCGAAGCGGCCTGCGAGGCTCCGGGAGCGCACGCCACCCGGCCCGACTGGGCGACGCAGGCCACCGGCAGCGCGACCGTCGCACACCGGATGTGGCAGAAACAGCCGAACGCCTCGATCCTGCTGCCGACCGGGCGGGCGTTCGACGCGATCTCCGTGCCGGAGACGGCCGGGTTCCTCGCGCTGGCGCGGATGGAGCGGATGGAACTGACGCTCGGTCCGGTCACGTTGACGCCTGACCGCCGGATGCAGTTCTTCGTGCTGCCGGGCGCCTCGGCGAAGGTGCCGGACCTGGTGCGCAAGCTGGGCTGGTCGCCGTCCGCCCTGGATCTGGTGACGCTCGGGGACGGCACGTACGTCGCCGCGCCGCCCACCCGGTTCGGATCGCGCGGGGCCGTGCAGTGGGCCTGCCGGCCGACGGCCGCGAACCGCTGGCTGCCGGACGCGGAGGAGCTGATCTCGCCGCTCGCCTACGCCTGCGGACGGGACCGGTAGCCCGCGGCCTCCCGCCCCTGCTCGGCCGCCCCCGCCCACCGTAGGGTTCGGGCATGACGTCCGTACGCGTGCGCAACCTCTGGAAGCGGTTCGGCCAGCAAGTCGCCGTCGCCGGGATCGATCTCGACCTGCCTTCGGGGAAGTTCATCGGCCTCGTCGGCCCCAACGGGGCGGGGAAGACGACGACGTTGTCCATGGTGACCGGGCTGCTGCGGCCCGACGAGGGTTCGGTCGAGATCGTCGGGCGCGACGTGTGGCGGGACCCGGTCGAGGTGAAGGCCCGGATCGGGGTGCTGCCCGAGGGGCTGCGGCTGTTCGAGCGACTCTCAGGGCGTGAACTGCTCGGCTACAGCGGGCGGTTGCGGGGACTGCCGGGCGCCGAGGTCGACAAGCGGGCCACGCAGCTGCTCGACGTCCTCGATCTGGCCGGCGCCCAGCACAAGCTGGTGGTCGACTACTCGACCGGCATGCGCAAGAAGATCGGCCTCGCCGCCGCTCTGCTCCACAACCCCGAAGTGCTCTTCCTCGACGAGCCGTTCGAGGGCGTCGACCCGGTCTCCGCGCAGATCATCCGGGGTGTGCTGGAGCGGTACACGGCGTCCGGCGCGACGGTCGTCTTCTCCTCGCACGTCATGGAGCTCGTGGAGTCGCTGTGCGACTGGGTGGCGGTGATGGCGGCGGGGCGGATCCGGGCGCACGGCACGCTGGAGGAGGTGCGCGGCTCGGCGCCCTCGCTGCAGCAGGCGTTCCTCGAACTCGTCGGGGCGCAGGGCCGGGACACCGGCTCCGACCTCGACTGGCTCGGCGGCGGGGCGGCCCGGTGAGCGAGCCGACCCCCGTGCCGGCTCCGGCCGCGACCGCCCCGGCCCCCGCCCCGGGCGCCTCCGCCGCGGACCTCGTCGCCATCGTCGTACGGCTGAAGCTGTCGCTGCTGCGCAACGGGCTGCGGCAGTCGGGCGGGCGGCGGGCCGCGTATGTCGCCTCCGCCGTCGTCACCCTGCTGTTCGCCGCGTTGCAGCTGCTCGGGCTGATCGCGTTGCGGGGGCACGACCACGCCGTCTCCCTGGTCGTGGTGCTGGTGGCGGTGCTGGGGCTCGGGTGGGCGGTGATGCCGCTGTTCTTCCCCGGCGGCGACGAGACCCTGGACCCGACCCGGCTGGTGATGCTGCCGCTGCGCCCCCGGCCGCTGGTGCGGGCGCTGCTGGCGGCCTCACTGGTGGGCATCGGACCGCTGTTCACGCTGCTGCTGCTGGCGGGGTCGGCGATCTCCGTGGCGCACGGGGCGGCCGCCTGGGCGGTCGGGGTGGTCGCGGTCGCGCTGGCGCTGCTGGTGTGCGTGGCGTTCGCGCGGGCGGTGGCCGCCGCCAACATCCGGCTGCTGAGCAGCCGCAAGGGGCGCGATCTGGCGGTGCTGAGCGGTCTGGTGATCGCGATCGGCGCGCAGGCGGTGAACTTCGGGGCGCAACGGCTCGGCACGTCCGGGCTGGGGCAGCTCGAACCGGTAGGGGACGTGCTGCGGTGGCTGCCGCCCGCTTCGGCGCTCGGCGCGGTCGACTCGGTGAGCGAGGGCGCCTACGGGGTCGCCGTCGCGCAGCTCGCCGTCAGCGGCGTGGCGCTGGTGCTGCTGGTGGCGGCGTGGTCGCGCACTCTGACGCGGCTGATGACCGCCCCCGACGGCTCCACCCTGCAGGCCGCCGAGCCGGCCGCACGCGAGCGGCGCAGTTCGGCGGGGCTGGTGCGGCTGCTGCCCGGAGGGCGCACCGGCACGGTGATGGAACGCACCCTGCGCTATGTCTGGCGCGACCCGAAGACGAAGGCCGCGTGGGTGACCTCGCTGGCCATCGGGCTGATCGTGCCCGTCTTCAACGCGCTGCAGGGCACCGGCTCGATCTACTTCGCCTGCTTCGCCGCGGGGATGCTCGGCATCCAGATGTACAACCAGTTCGGGCAGGACACCTCGGCGTTCTGGATGGTGGCGATGACCGTCTCCTCACGCCGGGACGCCTACGAGGAGCTGCGCGCGCGGGCGCTGGCCCTGCTGGCGATCACCCTGCCCTACGCGACGCTGGTGACCGTGCTGACCACGGCCATGCTCGGCGACTGGCCGATGCTCCCCGAGGTGCTCGGCCTGTCCTTCGCGCTGCTCGGCGCGATGCTGGCGACGGGCGCCTGGACCTCGGCGCGCTTCCCCTACTCGATCCCTCAGGAGGGTTACAAGAACGTCGCCCCCGGTCAGGCCGGTCTCGCCTGGATCGCGATCTTCGGCGGGATGGTCTCGGCCGCGCTGCTGTGCGCGCCCGTCCTCGCGGTGACGATCTGGCTGCACGTCACCGAGGGCGGCGACGCGTGGACCTGGCTGCTGCTGCCGGGCGGTGCGGCCTACGGCGCGGCCGTCACCGAGCTGGGCCTGCGGCTGGCGGCGCCGCGCACCGCGTCCCGTCTGCCGGAGATCCTGACGGCCGTGAGCAAGGGCTGACGACCCGGGTGCGCGTGGGGCGGCGGCGCGGTCAGCCCGACTCGGCGAGCACGGCGTCGAGGAACGGCTCGATGGCCGCGCGCCACCCCTCGGGCTGGTCGTAGTGGACCAGGTGCCCCGCGTCGGGGACCTCGGCGTACTCGCCGCGGGGCAGTACCCGGACCATCTCCTGGGCCTCGGCCCGGCCGAGCTCGCCGTCGAGGCCGCGGACGACGAGGACCGGGCAGCGGACCTGCGTCAGCTCCTCCCAGTGCGCGTCGTAGACCCAGGTCTCGCGGGACTTGAGCATCTGCTCGGGCTCGAAGACGGGACGCCAGCCGTCGGACGACTCCTGCATCACCTCGGCGTAGAACTCGCCCCGGGAGGGGTTGGGGCGCTCCACCCAGGGGTCGTCCTCGCCGAACCACTTGCGGACGTCGGCGAGCGTGGCGAAGGGGACGGGCCAGGAGGCGAACCAGTCGCCCCACTCGCGCTGCGAGGCCGCGCCGAGCGCGGAGGCCCGCATGTCGCAGACGACCAGGCCGCGCACCAGGTCGGGACGCTTGGCGGCGAGCTGCCATCCGGTGAGCGCTCCCATGGCGTGCCCGACGAGGACGGCCGGGGCGAGTCCGAGCTGCTCGAGGGCCGCCTCCGCGTCCTCGACGTAGGCCTCGCGGGTGAAGGCGGCCTGCGGCGGCTTCTCGCTCTGCCCGTGGCCCCGCTGGTCCAGGGCGACCGCACGGCGCCGTTCGGAGAGCCAGCGGGCGGTGGACGCCCAGTGCGAGGCCCGGCCCATCAGACCGTGCAGTAACAGCACGCCTGAGGGCTGCTCGGACTCGGTCCGCTCCTCCCGCCCGCCGGTGGACTGCGTCGGGATCCCCTTGGGCGGGTCGCCGAACTCCCAAGCCGCCAGACGGACGCCGCCCGCCCCGGTCACGTCGATGCGTCGCGCCATAGGTCCTGGCACCCCCCTAGCCGTCGTACCGCTGCGCTGCCGATGCCTTCGTACTGCCTTCAATCACCTCAGGCTATCGAATGCCCTTTCGAGAATTGCACTCTCCGCACACAACACCGCTCGTTCGAGTGACCATCCTCAGGGAATGATCCCCGCCGCCGAGGGGAGATTCTCACCGGGAGGCGGACCGCTCGGGGAAAACGGTCCGAGGGGAATGACCCTGGGAGCTCGGGGCTCCGGGTCAGCACAGGGGAGGACAGGCCCCGGCGCCGCACGGCGCCGGGGCCCTCCGCTGCTTCGCGGCACACCATCCCGCCCCCTCAGGTCATATGCCTCACGCGACAGCCTGGCACGGGATGCGTCGGAGCGCTGCGATTCGACACAGGCGATATCCGATTCGGCGAGATCGCCGCCGGGCCGCAACTGCCCCACACGTCTCGGGAGTTGGCCAAAGGTCACCGTTTGCGCGACCAGCACCGGCAGCACCCGGCCGCGACGGCGGCTGCGACTGCGACTGCGACGCTCAGCTCAGCGCCTCAGGGCTTCAGCGCTTGGCGACGAACACGTGGGACGCGACCTCCGCCTGCAGCTCGGCCGCCTCGCCGCCGCTGCCGACCAGCACCCCGCCCGCCGACTCCGTCACGCTCACCACCGAGCCGGGCTGGACGCCCGCGCGGCGCAGCGTGTACATCAGCTGCGCGTCCGTCTGGATCGGCTCGCCGATACGGCGCACGACGACCGTCTTGCCCTCCGCGCCGGGGTCGAGGTCGGCCAGCGAGACCATGCCCGCGTCCAGGAACGGGTCGGCGCCGTCCTTCTCGCCCAGCTCCTCCAGACCCGGGATCGGGTTGCCGTACGGCGACTCCGTGGGGTGCCGCAGGAGCTCCAGCACGCGCCGCTCGACGGCCTCGCTCATCACGTGCTCCCAGCGACAGGCCTCCGCGTGCACCTGCTCCCACTCCAGGCCGATCACGTCGACCAGCAGGCACTCGGCGAGGCGGTGCTTGCGCATGACGCGCGTGGCGAGCCGCCGGCCCTCGTCCGTGAGCTCCAGGTGCCGGTCGCTGGCGACCGAGACCAGGCCGTCGCGCTCCATGCGCGCCACCGTCTGGCTGACCGTCGGCCCGCTCTGGTCGAGGCGCTCGGCGATCCGGGCACGCATGGGGACCACACCTTCCTCTTCCAGCTCGAGGATGGTGCGGAGATACATCTCCGTGGTGTCGATCAGTCCGGACATCGATGCCCCTCGATTAGCTCTGCCGAAGGCTCCACGGCACATCGGCGCGTGCGCTGGCCCTGAACCCAATTCTGCCGGATACCACTGACAAGCGTGCCGCGGCGTCGAAACCGGACGGTCGCCTCCGGACGCGCGACGCCGCGCGGAGCCGGCTCCCGGGCCCCGCCGGACGCCGTCACCCGCCGTATTGACACCGCACTGGTCCAGACCGCACCGTGATCCGCGGCACGGACATCCACCTGGACAGCGACCCGGACATCCACCCGGGCGCCGACACGGCAAAGGGGCCCCTCGGATGAGCGACCGCAAGCTCGCCGCCCAGTTCTTCGACGCCGCGATCACGCTGCTGCAGCGGGCCCGCGACGAGGAGGCCGACGCCGTCGAGGCAGCCGGCGCGCTGCTCGCCGACACCGTGGCCGCCGGCGGTCGGCTCTTCGCCTACGGCGCCGGCCACTCCTCGCTGGCCGCACAGGACGTCGTCTACCGCGCGGGCGGCCTCGCCCTGATGAACCTCCTCCAGGTGCCCGGCGTCGAGGTCGCGTCCGGCCCGCTCGGATCCACCCTGGAACGCGTCGACGGCCTCGCGAGCGCCGTCCTGGACACCTCGCCCCTGCGCGCGGGCGACGCCCTCGTCGTCGTCTCGCTGTCCGGCCGCAACGCGCTGCCGGTGGAGATGGCCCGGGAGGCCCGCGCGCGGGGCGTGCGGGTCATCGGCGTGACGTCGGTCGCCTACGCCTCACGGACGGGGTCCCGCAACGCCTCCGGGACCTTCCTGAAGGACCACTGCGACGTCGTCCTGGACTCGAAGATCGCGGTCGGCGACGCCGAGCTCACCCTGGACGCCGTGCCCGTGCCCTTCGCCCCCGCCTCGACCGTCGTCACCTCGGCGCTCCTGCAGGCCGTCATGGCCACCGCGGCCGGCGCCCTCGCCGAGCGCGGCGTCGAGCCGCCGCTGCTGCGTTCCGGCAACGTCGACGGCGGCCTCGACTGGAACGCACAGATCATGGAGAAGTACCGGGACCGGATCTTCTACGGCTGACTCCGCACCGGGCGGCGCGAGGCCGAGCGCGCGGGCGTCAGCCGCCTGCCGTGTCCCCCCGGGCCTCCCGCCCCGCCTCGCCGGCGGCCAGGTCCGCCAGGTCCAGGGCCGCCGCCATCCGGCCGGCGACGTCCTCGGCGTACGTCGCGTCGATGCGCTCGAACGCGGAGCGGCCCGAGCCGCGCAGGAACGTCACGACGCCCAGGGTGCGGCCGCGGCTGCGCAGCACCGCGCACAGGGCGTGCACCGTGCCCTCAGGCCACAGGCGGGCCCGCGCCCACTCCCGCGCCTCGTCGGCAGGCGCCGAACCCGCGCCCGCCCGCACGGAACCGCCCCGGGCGGCGCACTGCAGCGCGGGGTGGCCCTCGGCGTAGCGCAGCGGCAGGCCCGCGTGCCCGGTGAGGACGCTGGGGCCGGGACCGCCCGTCGGCGTGGCCGCGACCCGCATCAGCCGCAGCCGCCCGGCGGCCGCCGGATCGGCGGACGCGCCGCCCATCAGCCGGTCCACCAGCGCATGGTCGGCGAACCCGGCCAGCGCGAAGTCGAGATGGACGGTCGCCGCCTCGGACGGGTCCTCGCACTCGGCGGCCGCGCGGGCCGCCCGGTGCAGCTGGTTGGAGCGGAAGCGCAGCTGCGAGGCCTCCTGCTCGCCCTGCTTGGCCTCCGTGACGTCCTGGAAGATCCAGCCCACCCCGAGCGGCACCGGCTCCTCGGCGAGCGGCGAGGCCAGCCTGAGGAAGCCGCTGCGCCAGCAGCGCCGCCGCTCGCCGTCCGCGGTGCGCACCCCCACCCACAGCTCCGCGGGAGCGGGCGGGGCGCCCTCGGCGAGGACGTGCGTCAGCGCGTTCTCCAGCTCCTCCACGCCCCGGGTGAGGAGTTCGCCCAGCGGGCGGCCCAGGACCGCCGTGCGGCCCGCGCCGAGGGCGTGGGCGGCGTGCGCGTTGACGACGGCGGGGCGCAGGTCGGCGTCGACCAGGACGACGCCCCAGGAGGCGTCGTCGAAGAGGGCCTCGCTGAGCGCGATGGAGCGTTCCAGGTCGATCTGGGCGTGCACCTCGCTGAACGCGCAGTACAGCCCGGCGGCCTTGCCGTCGGGGCCGGGCACGGCGGCGGACTGGGTGCGCACGAGGACCCGGCCGCCGTCCTTCGTCACCAGCGCGAACTCGTGGACCTGGCGCCCCGGCGCGTGCATGGCCGACATCAGCCGGCCCTCGATGTCGGCGGCGTCGGCCTCGCGCACCGCCCAGCCGGCGAAGCCGTGCCGGCCGACGGCCTCGGCGGCGCTCCAGCCGAGGATGCGCTCCGCCTCGCGGTTCCAGTGGGTGACGATCCCGTCGCCGTCGAAGGCGCAGAGCGCCGCGTCCATGCCGTCCAGCAGCGCGGCGAGCAGATCGGCGCCGTCCGGGCCGACCGGGGCGGCCTCGACCGCCGGCGTGCCGTCGGGGGTCCTCGGGCCGTCCTCGCCCGACCGCCCGGGCCGCTCGGGCTCGTCCGGCCCCAGCTCGTCGGTGGTCCCACTACGCCGGGAAGCACTCACCTGGACCCCCTGCAGGTTCGCTCACTTGCCCTCATTCAACTGGAACGTGACGCAGCCCACATATGATTCCCGCAAGATTGCCGGGGAATCGTCGCACCGCCGCCCGGTCACGTCGGGGCAGGAGCCGCAGGTCCGCCCATTCCGCCCGCGGGAGCGGCCGCGCCGGCGCCGCAGCGAAAAACACTTGAGCCGGGCGGGCGGGCTTCTTAGAGTGGCGGCACTTCGGAAAGGAGGTGGTTCGGCAGATGTATGGATACCGGACGGAAGAGGTGACTGCGGGCTAGCAGCCCGTCGTCGTACTCGGTTCGGCGCCGGACCCGCGTGTGCGCGATGCACGCAGCCGGCCAGACCAACGCAGTCACCCGACCCGCGAGTCGCCGGTACGTCCGGCCGGCCCCTCCTCGGAGAGGACCAGACTCGCGGGTCGCCTGCGTTCACGCCCTCGTCCGGAGCGGGCAGACGTCGTCGCCCCCCGTTCCCGTAAGTCCTTCGGCGTGTGATCCAGGCCACGCACGGATTTCCCGTCGCGCAGTATTCTGGCGGCATGCTTTCGCTCGTACGACGCCGCCACGTGGACTACGTCCGCGTCACGAGCATGGGCTGTCGACGCTCCCGCTGAGCCTTCCGGCCCCCTCGCGGTTCTCACCGCCGCCCGCGTTCCCGCGCTCCCCCCGCCTTCCGCGCGGATTCCGCGCTTCCCCGTCTCTGCCCACCTGGCACCCATGGGCCGGCCCACCCCACGCCGGCCGCGGGCCCCGTACATCCACGGACGCACCATGACGAGCGTGACCCACCTCCCGGCCCAACCGTCCTACCGGCAACTGCCGATCATCGACCTCTCCGCCGCCGACCGCGGACCCCAGGCGCAAAGACTGCTGCACGCGCAACTGCACAGCGCCGCACACGACGTGGGCTTCTTCCAGCTGGTCGGCCACGGGGTCGGCCGGCGGGAGACCGAGGACCTGCTGACCGCCATGCGGGCCTTCTTCGCACTGCCCGAGGCCGAGCGGCTCGCGATCGACAACGTGAACTCCCCGCACTTCCGCGGATACACCCGCACCGGCGACGAGCGGACCGGCGGCCGACAGGACTGGCGGGACCAGCTCGACATCGGGGCGGAGCGGCCCGCGCGGACGCCGGGACCGGACGAGCCCGCGTACTGGTGGCTCCAGGGACCCAACCAGTGGCCCGGCGGACTGCCCGAGCTGCGCACGGCCGCGCTCGCCTGGATCGAACGGCTGAGCGCCGTCGCCGAGAAGCTGCTGCACGAGCTGCTCGCCGCCATCGGGGCGCCCGCGGACTTCTACGACCCGGTCTTCGGGGAGCGGGCGCATCCGCATCTGAAGCTCGTGCGGTACCCCGGGAGCGCGGGGGACGGGGCCGGTCAGGGAGTGGGGGCCCACAAGGACTACGGCTTCCTGACGCTGCTCCTCCAGGACCGCGTGGGCGGGCTCCAGGTACAGCGCGAGGACGGGCGCTTCCATGACGTCCCGCCGCTGGACGGGGCCTTCGTGGTGAACCTCGGAGAGCTGCTGGAGGTCGCGACGAACGGCTACCTCCTGGCCACCAACCACCGGGTGGTGTCGCCGCCGAGCGCGGTCGAGCGGTACTCCGTGCCGTTCTTCTACAACCCGCGCCTGGACGCCCGCGTCGAGCCGCTGCCCTTCCCGCACGCCACCGCCGCGCCCGGAGTGACCGACGACCCCGCCAACCCGCTGTTCGCCGAGTACGGCTTCAACGAGCTGAAGGGCAAGCTGCGCGCCCACCCGCTGGTGGCCGAGCGGCATCACGCGGAGCTGCTCAGCCCCGCGTGATCACCTGCCCGTGCGGCCCGTCCTGCCCGTCCTGCCCGTCCGGATCGTGTGGCCCGTGCGGACCGTGTGGCCCGAAGCGCGGCCCGGCTCAGTTCGCGATGTCGCCGTAGCCCTCGATCTCCCGCGGGTTGCGCGAGCCCGGGCCGACGTAGCGGGCCGACGGACGGACCAGCCGGCCGGTGCGCTTCTGCTCCAGGATGTGCGCCGACCAGCCGGCCGTGCGGGCGCAGGTGAACATCGACGTGAACATGTGCGCCGGGACTTCGGCGAAGTCCAGCACGATGGCCGCCCAGAACTCCACGTTCGTCGCGAGGACCCGGTCCGGGCGGCGGGCGTGCAGCTCGGCGAGCGCCGCCTTCTCCAGGGCTTCGGCGATCTCGAAGCGGGGCGCGCCGAGCTCGCGGGCGGTGCGGCGCAGCACGCGCGCGCGGGGGTCCTCGGCGCGGTAGACGCGGTGGCCGAAGCCCATCAGGCGCTCGCCCCGGTCGAGGGCCTGCTTGACGTAGGCGTCGGCGTCCCCGGTCCGTTCGATCTCCTCGATCATGCCGAGGACGCGGGAGGGGGCGCCGCCGTGCAGCGGGCCGGACATGGCGCCCACGGCGCCGGACAGCGCGGCGGCGACGTCGGCGCCGGTCGAGGCGATCACCCGGGCGGTGAAGGTGGACGCGTTCATGCCGTGCTCGGCCGCGGACGTCCAGTACGCGTCGACCGCCTTCACGTGCTTGGGGTCGGGCTCGCCCCGCCAGCGGATCATGAAGCGTTCGACGACGGAGCGGGCCTTGTCGATCTCCCGCTGGGGGACCATGGGCGTGCCCTGGCCGCGCGCCGACTGGGCGACGTACGAGAGGGCCATGACGGCGGCGCGGGCGAGGTCCTCGCGGGCCTGCTCGGCGTCGATGTCGAGGAGGGGTTTGAGGCCCCAGACGGGTGCGAGCATGGCCAGCGCGGACTGGACGTCGACGCGGATGTCACCGGAGTGGACGGGGATCGGGAACGGCTCGGCGGGCGGCAGGCCGGGGTTGAAGGCGCCGTCCACGAGCAGGCCCCAGACGTTGCCGAAGGAGACGTGGCCGACCAGGTCCTCGATGTCGACGCCCCGGTACCGCAGGGCGCCGCCCTCCTTGTCGGGTTCGGCGATCTCCGTCTCGAACGCGACGACTCCTTCGAGTCCGGGTACGAAGTCGGACATCAGGCGGCTCCTCGTGAGTGTGCGACGGATGACGCCGGCGGCTGCGCGGTCCGGTGCGCGTCGAGCCGGGTCGACACGCGGGGACTCACGGTCCTGGCGCTCTCCCCAGTGATGCCCCGTAGGGCCGACGGTCACCCGACCGGGGTGGCATCTCACCCTATCCGCGAGTGCCACCTTTGGGGAGGGCCAGCGGCACTGAGTGCCATTCGATGCGGGCCCGGGCGGGTCGTCCGCGGCGGCGGGCCATGCGGCAGGATGGCGGTGTGACCGACGCAGACGCCGCCTCCCCCGGACCGGGCCTCAGTGCCGGTCCCGGTCCCGCGCTCGACCCCGCCGCCATGCGCAAGCAGTACCGGGTCGAGGGGCTCGCCGAGGCCGAGCTGGCCGCGACGCCCGTGGAGCAGTTCGCCCGCTGGTTCAAGGACGCGGCCGTGGAGGCCCACCTGTTCGAGCCGAACGCCATGGTCGTCTCCACCGCGGACGCCGAGGGCCGGCCCAGCTCCCGCACGGTGCTGCTGAAGCAGTTCGACGAGGCCGGCTTCGTCTTCTACACCAACTACGACTCCCGCAAGGCTCGCGACCTCGCCGGGAACCCGCACGTCTCGCTGCTCTTCCCGTGGCATCCGATGGCCCGGCAGGTCATCGTGCGGGGCGTGGCGCGGCGCACCGGGCGCGACGAGACGGCGGCGTACTTCCGCACCCGGCCGCACGGCTCCCAGCTCGGCGCGTGGGCCAGCGCCCAGTCCTCGGTGATCGCCTCGCGCGACGGTCTCGACGCCGCCTACGCCGAGCTGGCGGCCCGCTACCCGGAGGGCGAGCAGGTGCCGGTGCCGCCGCACTGGGGCGGTTTCCGGGTCGCGCCGCAGTCGGTGGAGTTCTGGCAGGGCCGTCTGAACCGCCTGCACGACCGCCTGCGGTACGTGGCGGAACCGGACGGCAGCTGGCGCGTGGAGCGGCTCAGCCCCTGAGCGGGCGCTACCCGACCGTCTTCCTCCCGGTCCGCGCTCAGATCCTGCCGCGAGGAACGCGGTGCGGTGCCCGGACCCGCAGACGTGTCACCCATGCCCGACACCGTAGGGCCCGGCGTCAGTCCAGGAGAACGGCGCCGCTCTCAGCGGAGCGCTTCGTCCAGCAGGGCCGCCCACTGCGTCACCACCCGCTCGCGGCGCGGTCCGTCGTCGGTGAGGAGGTTGGCGAGGCCGAGGCCGCGGGCCATGTCGAGGAGTCCCTGGACCCGCTCGCGGACGCCGGGCACGGACTCGTCGGCGTCGAGGAGCTCCACGGCTATGCGGTGGGTCTCGCGGCCCACCCGCGCCTCCAGCTCGGTGACCCGCGGGCGCAGCTGCTCCTCGTTGGAGGCGGCCACCCACAGGTGCAGGGCGGCCCGGAAGAGGGGGCCCGTGTAGAGGTCGACGAGGGCGGCGACGACCGCGCGCCGGTCGCCGGCCGCGCCCTGCGGGAACAGGGCGCGCAACGCGGTCGAGCGTTCCTCGGCGACGTACTCGACGGCCGCGGTGAACAGGTCCTCGCGGGTGGGGAAGTGGTGCTGGGCGGCGCCGCGGGAGACGCCTGCGCGTTCGGCGACGACGGACACGGTGGAGCCCGCCCAGCCGTGCTCGCCGAGGCAGGCGACGGCGGCCTCCAGAAGCCGCTGCCGGGTGGCCCGGCTGCGGTCCTGCTTGGGGACACGGTCGCGGTCCACCGCGCTCACAGCGCCCATGCGGGATCCCGTCGTTCGAGGAAGGCCGTCATCCCCTCGCGGGCCTCGGCGGTGGAGAACAGCCGGGCCGAGAGTGCGGTGAGATCGGCGGCATCCCGGTCGAATGCCTCCAGCACCCTAGCCGTGAGCAGCCGTTTCGTCTCGGCCAGGCCCTGCGGCGCGGATCTGCGGAATCCGTCGAGGACGGGGGCGAGGGCGGCGTCGACGTCGTCGCCGGCCGCGGTCAGCAGACCGATGCGGGCCGCCTCGGCGGCGTCGAAGCGCTCGCCGGTGAGGTAGTAGCGGGCGAGGGCCCGCGGGTCGGTGCGCGGGAGCAGCGGCAGGGAGATCACCGCCGGCGCCACCCCGATCCGCACCTCCGTGAACGCGAAGGTCGCCGCCGTGGAGGCGGCCGTGACGTCGCAGGCGGCGAGCAGCCCGAGCCCGCCCGCGCGCACGTGCCCGGTGACGCGGGCGACGACCGGCTTGGGCAGGGCGACGATCCGGCGCAGCAGACCCACGAACGCGTCCGGGCCGGGCGGGTCGCGCAGGTCGGCGCCGGCGCAGAACGTGCCGCCGGTGTGGGTGAGGACCACCGCGCGGACGCCCGGGTCCCCGGCGCAGTCCGCGAGGGCGTCGGCGAGGGCGTCGACGAGCGCCGAGGAGAGGGCGTTGCGGGTGGCGGGCGCGTCGAGACTGAGCGTCTCGACGCCCCGCGCGCGAGTGCGTCCGATCAGGGGCGCCGTGGCCGTGGTCATGTGTGCTCCCTGAGCAGGCGGCGGAGGATCTTGCCCGAGGCGGCTCTGGGCACGGCGTCGACGAAGGTGACGTGGCGGACGCGCTTGTAGGGGGCGACCCGTTCGGCGACGTACATGGCGACCTCCCCCGGGGCGAGCTCGGGGGCCGTGGGCCTGCGGACCACGAAGGCGTGCGGGACCTCGTTGCCGTCGTCGTCGTAGACGCCGACGACTGCCGCGTCCGCGATCTGCGGGTGGGTGAGCAGCAGCGCCTCGAGTTCGGCGGGGGCCACCTGGAAGCCCTTGTACTTGATGAGCTCCTTGACGCGGTCGACGACGAACAGCCAGCCGCCCTCGTCGATGCGCCCGACGTCGCCGGTGTGCAGCCAGCCGGCGTCGTCGATCATGGCGGCGGTGGCGTCGGGGCGGCCCAGGTAGCCCTTCATGACCTGCGGACCGCGGATGAGGATCTCGCCGGCCTCGCCGACGCCGAGGTCCTTGTCGGGATCGTCGAGGGAGACGATGCGCATCTCGGTGCCGGCGATGAGCCGGCCGACGGTGCCGCCGGGGGCCTCGCGCATGGCGGACAGGGGGACGACGTGGGTGCCCGGCGACAGCTCCGTCATGCCGTAGGCCTGGCCCACGGGCGGGAGGTTCAGGCGCTCGGCGCAGGCCGCGGCGAGGTCGGCGTCCAGCGGTGCGGCCGCGCTGATCACGTACTTCAGCGACGTCAGGTCGTAGGCGGCGACGGACGGGTGCTTGGCGAGGGCGAGGACGATCGGCGGGGCCACGTACAGGCCGGTGATGCGGTGCTCCTGGATGGCGGCGAGGAACGTCTCGAGGTCGAAGCGGGGCAGGACGACGACCGTGGCGCCGTGCCGCAGCGGCGCGTTCATCAGCGCGGTGAGTCCGTAGATGTGGAAGAAGGGCAGCACGGCGAGGATGCGGTCGCCGGGGCCCGCGGAGATCGCCGGTTCGAGCTGGGCGAGGTTGGTGGCGATCTGCCGGTGGGTGAGCATCACGCCCTTGGGGACGCCGGTGGTGCCGGAGGAGTACGGCAGGGCGGCGACGTCGGCCGCCGGGTCGATGACGACCTGCGGCTCGGGGGCCGCCGAGCCGAGCATGTCGATCAGCGAGCGGTGTCCGGGGGCGGTGTCGCAGACGAAGATCTCCTCGACGCCGCCCGCGAGTTCGGCGGCCCGCCGGGCGGCCTGCAGCAGCGGCGAGACGGTGACGATCCAGCGGGCGGCCGAGTCGCCGAGCTGTTTGGCGAACTCCTCGGCGGTGGCGAGCGGATGCACCGTGGTGACGGTGGCGCCCGCGCGGGTGGCCGCGTAGAACGCGATCGGGAACGCGACGGTGTTGGGGCTGTGCAGGGCCAGCACGTCGCCCTTGGCGACCCCGGCCTCGGCGAGGGCGGCCGCGACCCGCCGGTGGAACCGGTCCAGCTGGTCGTACGTGAGGGTGGTGCCGTCCGTGCCGTCGACGAGGGCGGGCAGCTCGCCGAACTCGGCGGCGCGGCCCAGCACGGCCTCGTGGATGGGGAGTTCTATGGGCGGGACGTCTGCGTACTCGCTGCGGAACATGGTCCTCCTCGGGCGCCGGGCACGCGGTGTGCGGTCGGCGCTTCGGGCCGGTGCGGCCGGTGAGACGGTTCAGTACGACTTGGGCAGGCCCAGGGTCTGGTGGGACACGTAGTTGAGAATCATCTCCCGGCTCACCGGGGCGATACGAGCCACGCGGGAGGCCGTTATCAACCGGGCGAGGCCGAACTCCCGTGTGAGGCCGTTGCCGCCGAGGGTGTGCACGGCCTGGTCGACCGCCTTCACACAGGCCTCCCCCGCCGCGTACTTGGCCATGTTGGCGGCCTCGCCCGCGCCCGCGTCGTCGCCCGCGTCGTACAGGCGGGCCGCCTTCTGCATCATCAGGCGGGCCAGTTCGAGGTCGATGTGGGCCTGCGCGAGGGGGTGCGCGACGGCCTGGTGGGCGCCGATGGGGGTGTCCCAGACGGTGCGTTCGCGCGCGTACTCGACGGCGCGGGCCAGGGCGTGACGGCCCATGCCGATCGCGAAGGCGGCCGTCATGACGCGCTCCGGGTTGAGACCGGCGAAGAGCTGCAGCAGCCCGGCGTCCTCGTCGCCCACCAGCGCGTCGGCCGGGAGCCGCACATCGTCCAGGACCAGCTCGAACTGCTTCTCCGCGCTGTTCAGTTCCATGTCGATCCGACGGCGGGAGAAGCCGGGCGCGTCGCGCGGGACGATGAACAGGCAGGGCTTGAGGCGGCCCGTGCGCGCGTCCTCGGTGCGGCCGACGATCAGGGTCGCGTCGGCGATGTCCACGCCGGAGACGAAGACCTTGCGGCCGGTCAGCAGCCAGTCTCCGCTCGCGGTGTCGCGGCGGGCGGTGGTGGAGATGCGGTGGCTGTTGGAGCCGGCGTCGGGTTCGGTGATGCCGAACGCCATGAGGCGGCTGCCGTCGGCCAGCGCCGGGAGCCACGCCTGCTTCTGGGCCTCGGTGCCGAAGCGGGCGATGACCGTGCCGCAGATCGCCGGGGAGACGATCATCATCAGGAGCGGGTTGCCGGCGGCGCCCATCTCCTCCAGGACCAGGGAGAGCTCGGTGATGCCGCCGCCTCCCCCTCCGTAGGCCTCGGGGAGGTTGACGCCGATGTAGCCGAGCTCGGCGGCCGCCCGCCACAGGTCGGCGGTGTCGGTGTGGGCCTTGGCGAAGGAGGCCACCGCTGCGCGCAGTGCCTTGTGCTCGTCGGATTCGATCAGGGTCGTCACTGTGGCTCCTCTGGCTGCGGGTTCGTCGTGGCCGGCGCGCGGTTCCCCGCGCCCCTGGCCGTGACCGGGGCTCAGGCGTCCTGCACTACTGCCAGCAGGGCCCCGACCTGGACCTGCTGTCCTTCCGTCACCTGGACCGCCGTCACCTTCCCCGTCGCCGGGGCGGAGATGACGTGTTGCATCTTCATCGCTTCGAGCCACACCAGCGGTTCGCCCGCTTCGACACTCGATCCGGTGATGAGACCGGGCGCGAGCTTGACGACCGTGCCCGGCATCGGCGCCAGGAGGGAGCCGGGGGCGTGCGGGGCCTGCGGGGCAGGGAAGCGCGGGAGGGCCGTGAGGGTCTCGCCGTTGACGTGGACCTGGTCGCCGTAGCGGGCGACGTCGTAGCGGCGGCGCACGCCGTCGGACTCCAGGACGACCAGGGACTCGGTCGCGTGAACGACCTGGACGCCCTCGGCCGTGAGCCCGGCCCGGGTGTGCGTGTACGCCGCCTCGACCTCCTCGCCGCCCACCGCGTACCGCTTCGTCTGCGGCTGGGACGGCAGGTTGCGCCAGCCGCCGAACGGCGAGCGGGTGCGGGCGTCGGCGAGGGCGGCGGCCAGCGGGGCGTACGGGTCGCGCGCCGGGGCGGTGAGGCCGCCGAGGCGCCGGTCGTAGAAGCCGGTGTCCATGCGGGCGGACGTGAACTCCGGGTGCCGCAGGGAGCGGACCAGCAGGTCGCGGTTGGTGACCGGCCCGTGCACGACCGCGCGTTCCAGGGCGCCTGCGAGCCTGCGGATCGCCTCCGCGCGCGTGGGGGCGTGGGCGATCACCTTGGCGAGCATCGGGTCGTAGTGGACGCCGATGTCGTCGCCGTCGCCGTAGCCGGTGTCAAGGCGGACGCCCTCGGGGACGGACAGCCGGTGCAGGACGCCGGTCTGCGGGGTCCAGTCGGCCGCCGGGTCCTCGGCGTAGAGGCGGGCCTCGACGGCGTGACCGCGCGCGGGCGGCGGCTCGGGGGCGAGGGCGGCGCCCTCCGCGACGCGGATCTGCTCCGCCACCAGGTCGAGCCCGAAGACGGCCTCCGTGACCGGGTGCTCGACCTGGAGCCGGGTGTTCATCTCCAGGAAGTGCGGGCGGCCGTCCGCGACCAGGAACTCGACGGTGCCGGCGCCGACGTAGGAGACGGCCCGCGCGGCGCGCACGGCCAGCTCCCGCAGTTCCTCCCTCAGCGGCTCGGACAGGCCGGGCGCCGGCGCCTCCTCGATCACCTTCTGGTGGCGTCGCTGCAGCGAGCAGTCGCGGGTGCCGAGCGCCCACACCGTGCCGTGCGCGTCCGCGAGGATCTGCACCTCCACGTGGCGGCCGTTCTCCACGTACGGCTCGACGAACACCTCGCCGTCGCCGAAGGCGCTCGCGGCCTCGGCGCGCGCGGCCTCCAGCGCGTGGCCCAGCTCCGTCAGGCGGCGCACCACGCGCATGCCGCGTCCGCCGCCGCCCGCCGCCGCCTTCACCAGCACGGGCAGATCGGCCTGCGTCACCTCCTCCGGGGCCAGGGCGGTGAGGCCCATCAGCTGTTTGGCGCGGGTCTTGGACGCCATGGCCTCGATCGCCTCGGGCGGCGGCCCGATCCAGACGAGGCCCGCGTCCAGGACCGCGCGCGCGAAGTCGGCGTTCTCCGACAGGAAGCCGTAGCCGGGGTGCACGGCGTCCGCGCCCGCGGCGACGGCTGCCTTGACCACGAGGTCGGCGCGCAGATAGGTGTCCGCGGGCGAGCTGCCGGGCAGCCGTACGGCCGCGTCGGCCACGCGCGTGTGGAGCGCGCCGGCGTCGGCGTCCGAGTGCACGGCGACGGTGCGCACGCCCGCCTCACGGCAGGTGCGGAAGACGCGGCAGGCGATCTCGCCGCGGTTGGCCACCAGAACGGAAGTAATCATGAGCCTCACATCCGGAAGACGCCGAAGCCGCCGCGGGCGCCCTCGTACGGGGCCGTGTGCACGGCCGACAGGCACAGACCGAGGACGGTGCGGGTGTCGCGCGGGTCGATGACGCCGTCGTCGTACAGCCGCCCCGACAGGAACATGGGCAGCGACTCGGACTCGATCTGCTGCTCCACCATGGCGCGCAGGGCGGCGTCGGCGTCCTCGTCGTAGGGGTGGCCCTTCGCGGCCGCCGACTGCCGGGCGACGATCGACAGGACGCCGGCGAGCTGCTGCGGGCCCATCACGGCCGACTTGGCGCTCGGCCAGGCGAACAGGAACCGGGGGTCGTAGGCGCGTCCGCACATGCCGTAGTGGCCGGCGCCGTACGACGCGCCCATGAGCACCGACAGGTGCGGGACCCTCGAGTTGGACACCGCGTTGATCATCATCGCGCCGTGCTTGATGATGCCGCCCTGCTCGTACTCCTTGCCGACCATGTAGCCGGTGGTGTTGTGCAGGAAGAGCAGCGGGATGTCGCGCTGGTTGGCGAGCTGGACGAACTGGGCGGCCTTCTGCGACTCGGCGCTGAACAGGACGCCCTGGGCGTTCGCCAGGATGCCGACGGGGTAGCCGTGCAGGGTCGCCCAGCCGGTCGTCAGGCTCGTCCCGTACAACGGCTTGAACTCGTCGAAGTCGGAGCCGTCGACGATCCGGGCGATGACCTCGCGCGGGTCGAAGGGGGTCCGCAGGTCCCCGGGGACGATTCCCAGGAGCTCTTCCTCGTCATACCTGGGAGGGACGGCCGGGCCCGGGTCCGGGTACGCCTTGCGGTGGTTGAGGCGGGCTACCACGCGCCGCGCCTGGCGCAGCGCGTCCCGCTCGTCGACGGCGAAGTGGTCGGCGAGACCGGACACGCGCGCGTGCATCTCCGCGCCGCCCAGGGACTCGTCGTCGCTCTCCTCCCCGGTGGCCATCTTCACCAGCGGCGGCCCGCCGAGGAACACCTTCGCCCGCTCCTTGACCATGATCACGTGGTCGGACATGCCGGGGACGTACGCGCCGCCCGCGGTGGAGTTCCCGAAGACGACGGCGACGGTCGGGATCCCGGCGGCGGAGAGCCGGGTCAGGTCGCGGAAGACGGCCCCGCCCGGGATGAAGATCTCCTTCTGGGACGGCAGGTCGGCGCCGCCCGACTCCACCAGGCTGATGCAGGGCAGCCGGTTGGCGAGCGCGATGTCGTTGGCCCGCAGTGCCTTCTTCAGCGACCAGGGGTTGCTGGCGCCGCCCCGCACGGTGGGGTCGTTGGCGGTGATCAGGCACTGAACGCCCTCGACGACCCCGATGCCGGTGACGAGGGAGGCGCCGACGGCGTGATCGCTGCCCCAGGCGGCCAGCGGCGACAGTTCCAGGAACGGCGTGTCGGGGTCGAGGAGCAGCTCGACGCGCTCGCGGGCGAGGAGCTTGCCGCGCGCGCGGTGCCGGGCGACGTACTTCTCCCCTCCCCCCGCCAGCGCCTTCGCGTGCTCGGCGTCGAGGCCGGCCAGCTTGCCGAGCATCGCCTCGCGGTGGGCGCGGTAGTCGGGGCCGTGGGTGTCCAGGGCGGACGTGATGACCGTCAAAGGAGGGCCTCCGGAATGTCCAGACAGCGGGAGCGCAGCCATTCGCCGAGCGCCTTGGCCTGTGGGTCGAAGCGGTGCTGGGCGGCCACGCCTGCGCCGAGGACGCCCTCGACGACGAAGTTCAGGGCGCGCAGCCGGGGCAGGACGTGCCGGGTGACGGTCAGGGGGCGGCACTCGGGGAGGAGTTCGCGCAGCCGGTCGGTCGTCAGCTCGTGGGCGAGCCAGCGCCAGGCGTCGTCCGTGCGCGCCCAGACGCCGACGTTGGCGTCGCCGCCCTTGTCGCCGCTGCGGGCGCCGGCGACCAGTCCGAGGGGCGCGCGCCGCACGGGGCCGGGCGGCAGCGGCTCGGGCAGAGCGGGTTCCGGCGCCGCCTCCAGCGGGCGGACGCCGTCGGCCGGCGGCGCGGGGACGGTCAGACGGCGGCCGTCGTGCAGGACGGCGACGTGCTCCACGTCCCCCTGCGGGACGTACGACGCCTCGAACACGCCGTACGGGGATCCCTTGCCCGGGGGCGCGAGGAGATGGAAGCCGGGGTAGCTGCCGAGCGCCAGCTCGACGGCCGCCCCGCTCAAGGACCGCCCGACGACGGCCTGTTCGGGGTCTCGCACGACGAGCCGCAGCAGTGCGCCGGCGGTCTCCTCGGTGTCGGCGTCCGGCCGGTCGGTGCGGACGAGTTCCCAACGGACCTCTGCCGGGGGCGATTTGGCGAGCGCGTCGGTCATCTGCTCGCGCGCCAGCGCCGCCTTGGCCTCGATGTCGAGGCCGGTGAGCACGAAGACGACCTCGTTGCGGAAGCCGCCGAGGCGGGTGCGGCCGACCTTGAGGTCGGGCGGCGGGGCCTCACCCCGCACGCCGTCTATCCGCACCCGGTCCGGGCCGTCCTGGGTGAGCCGCACCGTGTCCAGCCGGGCGGTGACGTCGGGGCCGGCGTACCGGGCGCCGCCCGTCTCGTACAGCAGCTGGGCGGTCACCGTGCCGACGTCCACGAAGCCGCCCGTGCCGGGGTGCTTGGTGATGACGCAGCTGCCGTCCTCGTGGATCTCGGCGAGCGGGAAGCCGGGCCGCCGCAGGTCGCGTCCGGCGCCGCCGTCGGCGAAGAACGCGTAGTTGCCGCCCGTCGCCTGGGTCCCGCACTCCAGGACGTGACCGGCGACGACCGCGCCCGCGAGGCGGTCGTACTCCCGCGGCCCCCAGCCGAAACGGGCGGCGGCGGGCCCGGTCACCAGGGCCGCGTCGGTGACCCGCCCGGTGACGACGACGTCCGCGCCCTCGCGCAGACAGGCGGCGATGCCGAAGCCGCCGAGGTAGGCGTGGGCGGTGAGGCTGCCGGGCCACCGGGGGCCGACGTCGTCTCCCTCGACGTGCGCGACGCGCACCGGGACGCCGAGCCGTCGCGCCGTCTCCCGCACGGCGTCGGCGAGCCCGGCCGGGTTGAGGCCGCCGGCGTTGGCGACGATCCGCACCCCGCGCTCGTGGGCGAGGCCGAGGCACTCCTCGAGCTGCCGCAGGAAGGTGCGGGCGTATCCGGCGGCTGGATCCTTCAGCCGGTCGCGGCCCAGGATCAGCATGGTCAGCTCGGCGAGGTAGTCGCCGGTGACGACGTCCAGCTCGCCGCCGGTGAGCATCTCGCGCAGGGCGTCGAAGCGGTCGCCGTAGAAGCCGGAGGCGTTGCCCACGCGCAGCACGCTCACGCCGCCGTCCCCTTGGGCGGACGGCCGCTGCCGGGCGGCCCCGCGAAGGCCTGGGCGACGTCCAGCCAGCGGTCGGCGTCGGCGCCCTCGGCACGCAGACCGAGGTCGGCGCGGTGGGCGCGCTGGGTCACCAGGCGACAGAAGTCGACGGCGGAGCCGGTGACCCGGTCGTCGGCGTCCTCGGGACCGTACGTCCACAACTGCCCCGAGGGGCTGCGCAGTTCCACGCGGAACTCCTCGAAGGGCGCGGGCAGCCCGTGCACGCCGAACGCATAGTCACGGGTGCGCACGCCGAGGCGCACGATGTGCCGCAGCCGGTCGGTCGGCACGGGCTCCACGCCGAGCGCGTCGGCCACGTCCAGGCCGTGCGCCCAGGTCTCCATGAGCCGCGCGGTGGCCATCGAGGCGGCGGCCATCGGGGGGCCGTACCAGGGGAAGCGCGCACCCGACGGGGCGGCGCGCAACGCCTCCTGCAAGGCCTCGCGCCCGGCCCGCCAGTCCGCGAGGAGCTGCCCGGGCGGCAGGGCGGCCCCCTCCTCGGCGCCGTTGTCCACGAAGTCGCCGGGCGCGGCGAGCGCCTTCTCGACCTCACGGGAGAAGGCGTCCTCGTCGGTCACGGCCAGCACGGAGGATCGGTCGGTCCAGGCGAGATGGGCGATCTGGTGGGCGACGGTCCAGCCGGGCGCGGGCGTCGGCAGCGCCCACTGCGCCGCCTCCAACCCGGCCACCAAGCGGTCGAGTTCGTCGCTTTCGGCACGGAGGTCGTCGAGCACGGGGATGGGGTCGGCCATGGGGGGAGCATGGCAGCGGCGCCGAAAACAATCAAGCGTGCTTGCATGAATTAACGCGCCGTCAACGCCCGGCCGCTCGGCGACTGCGCCACACGAGGAACGCGCGGCTCCCCGGCACGAGGAATCCGCGGCTCCCCGGCACGAGGAATCCGCGGCTCCCCGGCACGAGGAATCCGCGGCTCCCCGGCACGAGGAACGCGCGACGGCGCGCGAGGAACGCGCGGTGGGTCACATGGAGAACTCGCAGTAGAGGTGGTGCCCCGCGGCGCGCGCCGGGGCGGCCACCTCCGCCAGATCCGTCAGGAACGCGACCAGGTCCTCCGGGTACCAGCCGGGCGAGAACTCCTCGATGCGCGACCAGGGCTCGGCGACCTCGCGGAAGCGGTCGGGCGTCGCCGTCGCGACGGCGTCCCGCAGCTCGTCGGTCACGGTCACCAGCGCCTGCTCCGACGCCTCGTCGGTGAGGAACCGGCAGAAGCGCGGCAGCCGGACGACCTCGTCGTACGGCACACCGGTGAGCAGGCTCTGCCCCTGGCCCAGTTCGACGTACGGACCGAGGCCCTTCACGGACAGGGGTGAAAGAGGCCGTTTCTCGACCTGCCGCCAGAACAGGTCCGTGAACGCCGCCTCGTCGTCGGGGGCGCTGAAATACTCGTAGAACGTGCTCATGGGCGCATGCTGCCACCGCACGCCGAAGGCCTCCGCCAGGGCCGCGTCAAGCCGCCGTCAAGCCTCGGCCAACGCCCTCCCGCGCCGCTCGCCCACAGCCCGCGCCCGCCGCTCAGGCCTCCGGAACGACTGCCTTGCGCCGCCCGACCTGGGTCCGCACCGCGCCCATGCTCGCCGCCACGACCAGGGCGATCGCGGCCGCCTGGACCGCGGTCAGGGCCTGGTCGAGGATGAGGAAGCCCGCGGTGGCGGCGATGGCCGGCTCCAGGCTCATCAGGATCGCGAAGGTGGACGCGGGCATGCGGCGCAGGGCGAGCAGTTCGAGGGTGTAGGGCAGGACCGAGGACAGCAGGGCCACGGCCGCGCCCAGGCCCAGTGTGACCGGGTCGGCGAGCTTCGCGCCCGACTCCACGAGCCCCAGCGGGAGGAAGAGCAGCGCGCCCACCGCCATCGCCAGGGCGAGCCCGTCGGCCTGCGGGAACCGCCGGCCGGTGCGCGCGCTGAAGACGATGTACGCCGCCCACATCGCGCCGGCGCCCAGGGCGAACGCGACGCCCGCCGGGTCGAGCGCGCCGAAGCCCGCGCCGCCCTCGCCGTGACCGCCGCCGCCTCCGCCGCCGCCGCTGAGCAGGAACACGCCGACGAGGGCCAGCGCGGCCCACACCAGGTTCAGCGCGCGGCGCGAGGCGACGACCGAGAGGGCCAGCGGGCCGAGGACCTCCAGCGTCACCGCCGGGCCCAGCGGGATGCGGTCAAGCGCCTGGTAGAACAGGCCGTTCATCGCGGCCATCGTGACGCCGAAGACGACGACCGTCCCCCAGTCGGCGCGTGAGTGGCCGCGCAGCCGCGGCCGGCAGACGACGAGCAGGACCACGGCGGCCACCAGCAGCCGCAGCGCCACCACGCCCAGGGCGCCGGCCCTGGGCATCAGCGTCACGGCGAGCGCGCCGCCGAACTGCACCGAGATCCCGCCGGCGAGCACCAGCCCGACGGGACCGAGGGAGCCGAGGGAGCCGAACCGGCCCGGGCCTGCCCCCGGGGCGCCGGAGGGCCGCGGCGAGGCGGCGGGGACGGTGGTGGCGGTGGTGGCGGCTGTGTCGGGGGCGGTCACGGGCGGTCCAGGTGTTCGGCTGGGTGTCTTCGGCTCGGCGCGTCCATCTTGATGCACTTCTGAGTCCACATTAGTGGACTACGACAGGTGTGTGAACTGTTTATGCCTCTGTCTCAGGCTACGAGACGTCGCGGGCCGGGAGCGCGAACAGGGGGCGGGGGCGGGCAGGGGCTATCGGCGGGCCAGGTACAGGTTCAGCGCCGCGTGCAGCACCCTGTTGAGGGGAAAGTCCCACTCGCCCAGATACTCGACCGCCTGACCGCCCGTGCCCGCCTTGAAGCGGAGCAGACCGAGCAGAGGGTCGGACTCGTCCAGCGTGTCCGTGATCCCCCGCAGGTCGTAGACGGCCGCACCCTGCTCGTGGGCGTCCGCCATCATGCGCCACTGCAAGGCGTTGCTGGGCTGGACCTCTCGTCTGCGAGCGGTCGAGGCGCCGTAGGAGTACCAGACGTGCTCGCCGACGGTCAGCATGGTGGCCGCGGCGAGGACCTCGCCGTCGTGGTACGCGAGGTAGAGCCGCATCCGGTCGGGATGCTCGGCGTTCAGCGCGCTCCACATCCGCCGGAAGTAGGACAGCGGGCGCGGGACGAAGCGGTCGCGCTCGGCGGTCTCGGCGTACAGCTCGTAGAAGGCCGACAGGTCCTCGGCTTCGCCCCGGACCACCTTCACGCCCGCGTTCTGCGCCTTCTTGATGTTGCGCCGCCACTGCTGGTTCAGGCCGCCGCGGACGTCTTCCAGGGACCGCCCCGCGAACGGGACCTGGAAGACGTGACGCGGCTGGCCCGCGGCGAATCCCTCCTCCCCGCCGCGCTCGGCCTGCCGCCAGCCGGCCCGGCGCAGCCGGTCGGCGACGTCCTGGGCGCCCTGCTCGTACGAGGTCGGCTCGACGTCCCCCAGCCGGTGGGCGTCCGGGTCGGCGACGGCGGCCTTGACGGCGTCGGCGCTCCAGCGCCGCAGGACGACGGGCGGGCCCATCTTCACCGAGAACGCCCCCCGCTCCTTGAGGTGCGCGAGCATCGGCGCCAGCCAGCGCTCGGCGAGATCCGGCGCGTGCCAGTCGACGACCGGCCCCTCGGGCAGGTACGCCAGGTACCTGCGCAGCCTCGGCAACGGCCGCAGCAGCACCAGTCCGGCCCCCACGAGGGCGCCCGTCCCGTCGGTCCAGCCCAGGCTCTCGGCCCGCCAGTCCGGCTTCACGTCACCCCACGACGGGATCTGCATATGGCTGACGGAGGGACGTCCCGCGACGAACGCCAGATGCTCGTCACGACTGAGGGACCGGACACACAGACTCATACGGGGGGCTCCTTCGGGGCGCCGTTCAGCCGGCCGTACGACCGCTGCGGCCACACCCTAGGAGCCCGTCGCCGCGCTCCCGCGGTCCTGACGCAGCCCGCGTCCGCGTGTCCCCGCGCCGCTACCCGCGCGTGGGTCCCCCCTCGTCGTCCGGACCCTTTGCCGCCGCCTGCGCCGCCTCCGGGAGGGCCTCCGCCAGGGCCTCCGCGAGGTGTCTCCCCCGCACCCCCGCCAACTGGTCCAACTGGGTGCGGCAGGAGTAGCCGTCGGCCAGGACCAGCGCGTCCCCGGGGGCGGCCCGCACGGACGGCAGGAGCCGTTCCTCCGCGCAGGCCGCCGACACCTCGAAGCGGCCCGCCGTGAACCCGAAGTCGCCCGCCAGGCCGCAGCAGCCGCCGCTCAGGTCGCCGGTGAGACCCGCGGCCGCGCGCAGCCGCCGTTCGGCCGCGTCGCCCAGCACCGCGTGCTGGTGGCAGTGGGTCTGGCCGACCGCCGGACGGTCCAGCCGGGGCGGCGCCCAGTCGGGGGCGTGCCGTTCCAGGGCCTCCGCGAACGTGAGGACGCGGGCCGCCAGACGGGCCGCGCGCGGGTCGTCGTGCAGCAGCTCGGGCAGGTCGGTGCGCAGGGCGGCCGCACAGCTGGGCTCCAGGACGACGACCGGAGCGTCCGTCTCCAGCACCGGTTCCATCAGGTCGAGCGTGCGGCGCAGCACCACGCGCGCGTGGTCGAGCTGGCCGGTCGAGACGTACGTCAGCCCGCAGCAGACCCGGCCGCGGCGGGCGGTCGCCAGCACGGCCGCGCTCCGGGACCGGCCGTCGCCCACCGGCCTCCCCCGCATGCGCAGCGTCGGCGGCAGCGCCACCCGCAGTCCCGCCGCCTCCAGCACCCGGACGGCCGCCCGGCCCACGGACGGCGAGAGGTGCTCGGTGAAGGTGTCGGGCCACAGGACGACCAGATCGCCCGGCTCCCGGCTCCCGCGGCCGGGCCCGCTCCCGGTACCAGGCCCGCTGCCGGTACCGGGCCCGCTGCCTGCGCCACGCCCCCGCCACCACGCGCTGAAGGTCTCGCGCGCCAGCCGCGGAAGCGCCCGCTCCGGGGCGATCCCGGCCGCCCGCTTCGCGAGCCGGGCCAGCGGCCTCACAGAGGCCAGCGCGTTCACGGCCGCCGCCGCCCGCAGCCGCGCCGCCCACCGCAGCCACACCGGCAGCCGCCCCATGCTGTAGTGCGCGGCCGGGCGCCGGCGGCCCGCGTAGTGGTGGTGCAGGAACTCCGCCTTGTAGGTGGCCATGTCGACCTCGACCGGGCAGTCCGAGCGACAGCCCTTGCAGGACAGGCACAGGTCCAGCGCGTCCCGCACCTCGGTGGAGCGCCAGCCGTCCGTCACCAGCTCGCCGGCCAGCATCTCGTGCAGCAGCCGGGCCCGCCCGCGCGTGGAGTGCTCCTCGCGGCCCGTGACCCGGAACGACGGGCACATCACCCCCGTCTCCGCCGCCCCGCCCGACGCTCCCGCGGGTCCCGTCGCCCCCGCCGTCGTACGGCACTTCGCGACCCCCACGCACCGGCGCACCGCCGCCGCGAAGTCGCCGCCGTCGGACGGGTATCCGAACGCCACGTCCACCGGCTCGCGGGGCAGGACGGAGAAGCGCAGGTTGCCGTCGAGAGGCGCGGGACGCACCAGCATCCCGGGGTTGAGCAGGTCGTCCGGGTCCCACACGCCCTTCGCCCGCTCGAACAGCGCGACCAGCTCCGTGCCGTACATCCGGGGCAGCAGTTCGGCCCGCGCCTGCCCGTCCCCGTGCTCGCCCGAGAGCGAGCCGCCGTGCGACACGACCAGCTCCGCCAGCTCCTCCGAGAAGCGCCGGAAACGGGCGACGCCGGCCTGCGACAACAGGTCGAAGTCGATGCGGACGTGGATGCAGCCGTCCCCGAAGTGCCCGTACGGCGTGCCGCGCAGGCCGTGGCGCGCGAGCAGCCCGCGGAAGTCGCGCAGATAGCCGCCGAGCCGCGCGGGCGGCACCGCGCAGTCCTCCCAGCCGGGCCACGCCTCGGACCTTCCCCCAGCCCCAGGGGGCTGGGAGGTGCCCCCAGGCATCCGGGTGGCCGCGCCGCTCGCGTCCTCCCGCACCCGCCACAGCGCCCGCTGCCCGGCCGGGTCCGTCACCACCCGCGCGTCCAGGGCGTCCGCCGCGCGCAGGATCGTCCGGGCACGCGCGTGTGCCTCGTCCGCCGACTCGCCGCCGGTCTCCACGAACAGCCAGGCGCCGCCCCGCGGCAGGTCGACCGCCGCCGCCGGCGGCACCAGGTCGGCCGCCATGCCCTCCACCGTGAGCGGCCCGAACGGCAGCAGCCCGGCCGCGGCCTCGGCGGCGGCGCCCTCGTCGGCGTACCCGAGCACCGCGAGCGCACGCGCGCGTGGCGCCTCGACGAGAGCGACGACCGCCTCCGTCAGCAGGCCCAGGGTGCCTTCGGAGCCGCAGAACGAACGGGCGACGTCCGCGCCGTTCTCCGGCAGCAGCGCGTCCAGGGCGTAACCGGAGATCCGGCGGGGCAGGTCCGGGAAACCGGTCCGCAGCCGCGCGAGGTCCCCCTCCACCAGCGCCCGCAGCCCGTCCGGCGCCCCCGCCCACCCCGGCCCGAGCCGCAGCCGCTCACCGCGCGCGGTGAGCACCGACAGTTCGCGCACGCTGTCCGCCGTGGTCCCCCAGGCCACCGAATGGGACCCGCACGCGTTGTTGCCGATCATCCCGCCGAGCGTGCACCGGCTGTGCGTGGACGGGTCGGGGCCGAAGCGCAGCCCGTGCGGGGCCGCGGCCTCCTGCAACCGGTCGAGCACCAGCCCCGGCTGCACGACGGCCGTGCGCGCCCCCGCGTCCAACGAGACCAGCCGGTTCATGTGCCGGGTGAAGTCCAGCACCACGCCCGTCCCCGTCGCCTGCCCCGCGATGGACGTGCCGCCGCCGCGCGCGACGACCGGCGCCCCGTGCGACCGGCACGCCTCCAGGACGGCCGCCACGTCGTCGGCGTCCCGCGGCGCGACGACGCCGAGCGGGACACGCCGGTAGTTGGACGCGTCCATGGTGACCAGCGCCCGGGCCGTCACCCCGAAATCCACGTCCCCGCGGACGAGCCGCCGCAGCTCCCTCTCGAGGTCCTGGAGATCCGTCATGCCTCCAGCAAACCAAAACGACGCGCCGAAGACCCGTCTCATCCGACGGACGACGTTTCACCTGGGTTTCCCGCACCGGCTAACCTCCTTTCCGTGGCTGAGATCCAGATTCCTGCTGACATCAAGCCCGCCGACGGTCGATTCGGCGCGGGCCCCTCCAAAGTGCGGGTGGAGGCGCTGGACGCCCTGGCCGCCACCGGCACGTCCCTCCTCGGCACCTCCCACCGCCAGGCCCCGGTGAAGAACCTGGTCGGCCAGGTGCGCGCGGGCATCACCGAGCTGTTCCAGCTCCCGGACGGGTACGAGGTGATCCTGGGCAACGGCGGCTCGACCGCGTTCTGGGACGTCGCGACCCACGGTCTGATCGAGAACAAGTCGCAGCACCTCACGTTCGGCGAGTTCAGCTCGAAGTTCGCGAAGGCCGCGAAGCTCGCCCCCTGGCTGGCCGAGCCCACCGTGATCTCCTCCGACCCGGGCACCCACCCCGAGCCGGCCGCCGAGGCGGGCGTCGACGTGTACGCGTTCACGCACAACGAGACGTCCACCGGCGTCGCCGCCCCGCTCCGGCGCGTCCAGGGCGCCGACGAGGGCTCCCTCGTCCTGGTGGACGCCACCTCCGGCGCCGGCGGCCTGCCGGTCGACATCGCCGAGACGGACGTCTACTACTTCGCCCCGCAGAAGTCCTTCGCCTCCGACGGCGGCCTGTGGATCGGCGTGTTCTCCCCGGCCGCAATCGAGCGCGCCGAGCGGATCCACGCGTCCGGCCGCCACATCCCGGAGTTCTTCAGCCTGCCGACGGCGATCGACAACTCCCGGAAGAACCAGACGTACAACACCCCGGCGCTGGCCACCCTGTTCCTGCTCAACCAGCAGCTGGAGTGGATCAACGGCCAGGGCGGCCTCTCCTGGTCCACGGCCCGCACCAAGGACTCCGCCGGCCGCCTCTACGGCTGGGCCGAGGAGTCGAAGCACGCCACTCCGTTCGTCACCGACCCGGCCAAGCGCTCCCAGGTGATCGGCACGATCGACTTCACCGACGACGTGGACGCGGCCGCCGTCGCCAAGGCGCTGCGCGCCAACGGCATCGTCGACACCGAGCCCTACCGCAAGCTCGGCCGCAACCAGCTGCGCGTCGCGATGTTCCCGGCGATCGACCCGTCGGACGTCGAGGCCCTGACGAAGTGCGTCGACTACGTCATCGAGAAGCTGTAGCCGCTGCGCACACGCAGGAAGGGCGCCCGGTGACCGCACCGGGCGCCCTTCGCGTTCAGCTCAGCGGCAGGCCGCTCAGCCGCGCACGCCGATCATGCGGTGCAGGGCGTCGCCGGAGCCCGCGGCGGCCGACTGCTGACCCGCTGCCAGGGCGGACCGCGCCGCAGCGGCCGGCTGGGGGTCGGCGGTCTTCTTGCAGACCGCGTCGGCCACCCCGGAGCCGCGCGGCACGGTGCCGTCGGTGAGGTACCTGGCCAGGTACTCGTCCAGGCAGGCGTTGCCGCTCAGCGTGATGCCGTGGTTGCCGCCGCCCTGCTCCACCACCAGGCTGGAGTGCTTGAGCAGACGGTGCACGGCGACGCCGCCCTGGTAGGGGGTGGCCGCGTCGTTCGTCGCCTGGAACAGCAGCACCGGCGGGAGCTTGCTGTTGGCGACGCTCACCGGCTTCAACGTCTTCGTGGGCCAGTAGGCGCAGGGCGCGTTGTACCAGGCGTTGTTCCAGGCCATGAACGGCGCCTTCTTGTACACGGCCCAGTTGTCCTTGCGCCACTGGTTCCAGTCGCGCGGCCAGGAGACGTCACGGCACTGCACGGCGGTGTAGACGCTGTAACCGTTGTCGCCGGAGGCGTCGATCGCGGCGATGCTCTCGTACGCCTTGACGAGCAGGGCGGCGTTCCCGCCGTTCGCGTACGCGGCGAACGCCGTGGCGAGGGTGGGCCAGTAGCCGTTGTAGTACCCGCCGGGGATGAAGGTGTCCTCCAGCTCGGAGGCGCCCACCTTGCCGCCGGCCGGGTGCTTGGCGAGCGCCGCGCGCATCGCGTACCACTTGGCCTCGATCTTGGCCGGGTCCGTGCCGAGCTTGTACGTGCCGTTGTACTTGGCGATCCACGCCATCAGCGCCTTCTGGCGGGCGTCGAAGGCGTAGTCCTGCGAGATGTTGGCGTCGTACCAGACCCCGCCGGGGTCGACGATCGAGTCCAGCACCAGGCGGCGCACCCGGGTCGGGTAGAGCTTGGCGTAGACCTGGCCCAGGTACGTGCCGTACGAGTAGCCGAAGTAGTTGATCTTCTGGGCGCCGAGCGCCTTGCGGATCGCGTCCATGTCCTTCACGGCGTTGACCGTGTTGATGTACGGCAGGACGGACGCGTACTTCGTCCCGCAGGCCTTGGCGAAGGCCCTCGCGCGCGAGAGGTTGGCCTTCTCGATCGCGGCGGTGCGCGGCACTGAGTCCGGGCGGACCGGGTTGAAGTAGCCCGGCTTGCAGTCCAGGGCGGGCTGGCTCTTGCCCACGCCCCGCGGGTCGAAGCCGATGACGTCGTACTGGGACGCGACCGCCTTCGGCAGCGAGGACGCGACGAACGGGGCGAGGGACAGACCGCTGCCCCCGGGGCCGCCGGGGTTGACCAGCAACGGGCCCTGGTACTTGCGCGCGGTGTGCGGGACACGGGACAGGGCCAGGGTTATCTTCCGGCCCTGCGGCTTGGCGTAGTCGAGCGGCACCTTCACCGACGCGCACTGCAGGGTCGGGGCGTCGTCCGTGGCGCACTTCTTCCAGGTCACACTCGTCGCCCGGGCTGCTGCCTGGGCGGCCTGCGCGGACTGCGACGTCGTGGCCCGGGCCGGGACGGCCGTGAGGCTCCCGGCCAGCACGACGGTCGCGCCGCACAGTACGGCTGTGCTTCTTCTCATGAAGTTCCTTCACGGCAAGGGGGTTCAGCGGACCGGAAGGTTCACGGTCCCCGCGGGATCCTTCCGAAGAAGCCCGGCCGCAAGAAGCGTTTCGACCGACATTTTTTGAACTCGTTTGCTTCACGGGCCCCTCACAGGCCCCTCACAGGCCCCTCATCGGCCCCTCACCGGCCGCTCCGGGCCTGACGTCGACGCCGTACGGCTCGTCGCCGCGACGGCGGCCCGGACGCCCGGCGAACACCTCGCCGGGCGCCCCGCTCTCACGTCGCCGTGCAGCTCACACTCGGCGCACCCGCGCCCCCCGGCGCTCCGCCGAAGCCGAGGCTCGTCGAACCGCCCGCCGCCACCGTGCCGTTGTGCGCGGCGTTGGACGCGGTCACCGTCGCACCGCTCTGGGTGTACGAGGCGTTCCACATGTTCGTCACCCGCTGCGCGCCGCTCCAGGTCCAGGTGACCTTCCAGGACGACAGAGCCTTGGTCCCGGTGTTGGTGACCTTCACCTCGGCGTTGAAGCCGCCGCCCCAGTCGCTGCTGACGGTGTAGGCGGCGCTGCACTCGGCCGTGCTTCCGCCGCCCCCGCCGCCCCCGCCGCCCCCGCCGCCGGGGAAGCCGGGCGCCTTGACGCTCGCCAGATAGCCGTCCTTCACGGTGTCCACGGTCTGCCAGTCGTCCTTCAGGATGCCGCCCGTGTCACCGGAGTTGGGGTTCCACGACCAGAAGGTCCAGTGGAAGGAGTCCGCGCCGGCCGTCGAGGTCGGACGCAGGTAACTCACCAGCGCCGCCAGCCACTTCTGGTCCACCGTGGCCTGGAGCGTGGTGCCGAACTCGCCCACCCACACCGGCGCGATGTTCTGCTTGAAGATGTAGCCCCAGTACTTGTCCCAGATCCCGGGCATGTTCGCCGGGAACGCCGGATCGCTGAACCAGCTCTGCTGGGCGACGCTCGTCGCGTAGTCGTGGGCCGAGTAGACGACCCGGTTCGCCACGTCGAGCTGCACCGGGTACTGGCCGACGCCCATCAGGTTGCCGCCCCACCAGCCGGACACCCCGTTGAACGTCTGCACGCCCTCGACGAAGATCAGCAGGTCGGGGTTGACCGACAGGACCGCGTTCCCGGCCCGCTGCGCGGCCAGCCGCCAGTCCGTCGCCACGTCCCCGCAGCCCCAGCAGGCGGGATCGTGCGGCTCGTTGTGCAGATCGATGCCGACGACCGCGTCCTGGCCCTTGTAACGGGCCGCGAAGGCCTTGAGGTTGGCGATCCACGTCGACTCGGGGACGGCCGCCGTGTACCAGAGGGCCGACTGCCCCCCGGAGTCCGGCCGGTGCCGGTCGAGGATGACCTTGAGGCCGTCCTGCCCGGCGTACGCGACGAGCTTGTCCAGGACCTGGAGCGAGTTGAGGCCCTGGAGCCCGGCGTTCTTGCCGCTGCTGAAGTCGATGCTGTTGGGGACGGTCGAGCTCTTGAAGACGTCGTCGCTGTACGGGATGCGGATCGTGTTGTAGCCCAGCGACTTCATCTGGTCGATCATGCTCTTGTAGTCACGGGACCAGAGGCCGTGCACGACGTAGTTGCCGGTCTCGAAACCGAACCAGTTGATCCCGGCGATCCGTACCGGCTGCCCGGCGGCGTCGAGGATCTGGCGGCCGCTGGTATGCCAGTAACCGGCTCCGGCGTCGGCCGCGCGCACCCCGGCCGCACCGGAGACGCCGGTCGCGCCGGAATCGATCGCCGCCCCGGCGGAGCCGGCGCCCAGCGGTATCAAAAGCGCGGCGGCAACACCGCACAGCACTTTTCGCAAGCTGTTGCGGAACATCTCGCTGCTTCCTCTCGGGAGGCGCGGGCCCGGAACGAATGGGAGCGCTCCCATCGGCCGCGCACTCCCAGGAAACTGACACACCATGACCACGTCAAGAAGTACGGCGACCTCTTCGCGCGGAGCGGCTCGCCGCCCTCCCCTCATCCTCCTCGCGCCCTCAGCACAGGCACGCCCTCAGCACAGGCACGCCGCCAGCGCCGTCAGCACCCGCACGCCCTCAGCGTCGGCGCCGCAGCCGGCGCAGGCCGAGGAAGACGGCGCAGACAGCGGCGGCGGCGAGCGCGCCGACCTTGACCCCGCCCGTGGCCGAGGAGCCCCCGCCGTCGCCGGAGGCGCTCGAACCCCCGCCCCGGGAAGGCGACTTGGAGCCGGACGAGGCCCCCGCGGGAGCGTCCTCCGCCACCACCGAGCTGCCGGCGCCCTCGCTCCCGTACATCAGCTTGGAGCCGTCCGCGGAGTAGCTCACCGACTCGCCCTGCCCTTGCAGCGGCACGTCGAGCCGCCCCTCGCGCTTGATCTTCCCGCCGTTCCAGGCGTAGGAGATGCCGCCGAAGTAGCCGCGGACGGCGAGCTGGGAGCCGTCCGGGGAGAAGGCGGCGTCGGTGGCCCACAGGTCGACGGGGGCGAGGGGCCTGAAGACGTTCGCCCCGGAGGCGGAGAGCTTCGCCGGTCCCTCGTAGAGGTGCCCGCCGTCCTCCTTCTTGTCGATGATGTAGACCCGCCCGGTCTTCGGGTGCACGAGCAGCGACTCGGCGTCGCGCGGGCCGTCGGAGTACTTCACGACGTACTGCGTGGCCTTCACGGTCTGGTCGACCAGCTTCTTCGGCTCGGGCAGCCGGTAGATCCACACGTACTTCCAGGTGCCGCCGAGGTTGTCGCCGATGTCGCCGACCCAGATCTCGCCGCCCGGGCCGATGGAGATCGCCTCGACGTCACGGGGCGTGCCGACGCCGGTCAGGGTGATGCGGGCGACGGTCTTCCCGGTCGCGCTGTCGACGGCGTAGAGGTAGGGGCCGTCGTCGCTGTCGTTGTGGGTCCAGTAGATCCCGGGGTGCTGACGGGAGGCGGCGAGCCCGCTGGACTCGGTGATGCGCGGGTCCTCGAGGGTGAAGCCCTTGTCGCCGTCGGCCGCGGACGCGGCGGGCGCGGCGAGCACGGTGAAGGCGCCCGAGAGCAGGACGGGGGTGAGCAGGGCCGCGGCCCGGACGGCGAAAGATCGGCGCATGCCCACAAGCCTGCCATCCCGCACCGTCGTTCGAGGCTCCGTGGCAGGCCTCACACCCCGGGGCCGCTCTGCGCGCCCCCGCTCGACGCCGTGATCCAGCATCATGAGCGGATGCTCAGGTTGATGCCCGTAGGCGACTCGATGACGATCGGCAGCACGGGCGACCACACGTGGCGCTACCGCATGTGGCGGCACCTGTGCGCAACGTACGGGGGCCCGTTCACCCTGGTCGGCCCGCGCGAGACGCTCTACGACAAGGCGACGGACGCGCCCACGTCGTACGCCTACGCCGACCCCGACTTCCCGCGGGGCCATCTGGCGGGCTGGGGCGAGGGCTGGCAGCAGATGGCCCCGCTGATCAACGACGCGGTGCGCACGACGCGGGCGGACGTGCTGCTGGTCTCGCTCGGCCTCATCGACCTGGGCTTCTACACGAACGCCGAGCAGACGGCGGCGAACGCGCGCGCCTTCGTGGCCGAGGCCCGTGCCGCGAACCCCAGGATCGCCATGGTGTGGCTGCCGGTCATCCCCAACGTCCGCGCCGCGAACGACGAGCCCTTCGCCGCGCAGGTCACCCTCTTCAACGAGCTCCTCGCGAAGACCGCCGCCGACCTGGACGAACGGAACTCCCCCGTCCTCCTGGCCTCGATCCCCCCGGCGTGGGACATCGACACCGACACCTACGACGGGACCCACCCGAACGCGAGCGGCGAACACCGTCTGGCGGAGGCCTTCGCGGAGGCGATGCACCAGGGGTGGGAGCTGGGCGGGGAGTACACGGACTGAGGATCGCGCCCTCGCCCACTTCTGGCATATGCGCGCCACGCCGTGACCTGGTCACCGTGCGTATCGTTGTACTGTGCGGCGGCACCCGTACATGAGGGGCAGCCGGGGAGGAGCGCCAGATGACCATCCTGGAAGACAGGATCGAGATCGCCATGGCCGACGAGAACACCGAGCGCTTGGACGAATGGTTCGAGCGTCTTGAGCGACTGCCCGTCCCCGAGGGATACAAGGTCGAGATCGTCGGGGGCGACGTCTACATGACTCCGCAGCGGGACATTCACTGGGAGACCATCCGTGAGCTCCTCTGGGCTCTCGAGGACCGCTTCGGAAGGCGGCACGCGCGGATCTTCTCCGATGTCCGGGTCGACTTCCCCGGTCAGCAGAACGGCTTCTGCCCCGACGTGGCCAAGTTCCGCGACGGCGCGACGAAGAACGCGGAAGGCCGCTGGCAGTACGGCGACATCGAGTTCGTCGCAGAGGTCGTCTCGAGGGGGACGGCGCCGAACGACTACGGCCCCAAGAAGACCGCCTACGCGGTCGCCGAGGTGCCCGTCTACCTCATCGCCGACCCCTACAAGGGCAGGTGCACCGTCTACACCGAGCCCAAGGACGGTGACTACCGCAGTGAGCTGCGCGTCGCCTACGGAACCGACGTCGACCTCACCGGGACGGTGGTCGGCCTCACCCTCAAGACCGACGACTTCCCGCGCGACTGACCCGCCCCCCTCCCCCCGGCCGGTCCCCCTTGCATCGAGCGCACTCCAAGACGTTGGCTTGAGTTCCATGAAGTACACGCAGCTCGGACGTACCGGACTCCAGGTCAGCCGCCTCGTCCTCGGCACCATGAACTTCGGCCCGCAGACCGACGAAGCCGACAGCCACGCCATCATGGACGCGGCGCTCGGCGCGGGCATCAACTTCTTCGACACCGCGAATGTGTACGGCTGGGGCGAGAACAAGGGCCGTACGGAATCGATCATCGGCAACTGGTTCGCGAAGGGCGGCGACCGGCGCGACAAGGTCGTCCTCGCCACCAAGGTGTACGCGAACATGGCCGCCGACGGCGACGCCTGGCCCAACCACGACAAGCTCTCCGCGCTGAACATCCGGCGGGCCGTGGACGCCAGCCTCAAGCGGCTGCAGACCGACCGCATCGACCTCTACCAGTTCCACCACATCGACCGGTCGACGCCGTTCGACGAGATCTGGCAGGCGATCGACGTGCTCGTGCAGCAGGGCAAGATCCTGTACGCCGGATCGTCCAACTTCCCCGGCTACAAGATCGCCCAGGCCAACGAGACCGCCGGCCGGCGCGGCGGCACGATCGGGCTCGTCAGCGAGCAGTGCCTGTACAACCTGGCCGAGCGGCGCGCCGAGATGGAGGTGATCCCGGCCGCGCAGGAGTACGGCCTCGGAGTCATCCCCTGGTCGCCGCTGCACGGCGGACTGCTGGGCGGGATCGTCAAGAAGCAGGCCGAGGGCGGCCGCCGCGCCTCCGGGCGGGCCGCCGACGCCCTCGCCGACACCGGGACGCGCGCGCAGATCCAGGCCTACGAGGACCTGCTCGACAAGCACGGCGTCGAGCCCGGCGAGGCCGCGCTGGCCTGGCTGCTCACGCGGCCCGGCGTGACGGGACCGATCGTCGGCCCGCGCACCGCGGAGCAGCTCGACTCGGCGCTGCGCGCGGTCGAACTGGAGCTGGGCGAGGAGCTGCTGTCCGGACTCGAGGAGATCTTCCCGGGCCCGGGGCCGTCCCCGGAGGCCTTCGCCTGGTAGCGGGCGGCCCCGCGCCGGCACCGGCACCGGCACGGCGGACACGATGACGGCGGCCGCCGTCGGGCAGTCGGCCCGAGATCGCTCAGGTCACTTTCCGACGGCCGCCGCCACCGCCACCACGACGAACAACAGCACGAGCACACCGGCCATGATCCGGTTCCGGGTCTTCGGGTCCACGCGTCGAGCCTAACCGGCCCCGCCGAGCGGCCAGCGTCCGGCCGGTTCGTAGCGGGGCTGCTCGCCGGGGACGCCGGACCTCGGCAGGTTGCTGCGGACCAGGACCAGCTCCCGCACCGTCCAGGTCCGGCCGGCGAAGGCGTCCAGCGTCTCGACGTGCGGCCGGACGTCCACCGCTTCCCGGCTGCGGGCCAGGGTCAGATGCGGCGTGTAGCGGCGGTGGCCGCCCATGTCCACGCCCGCCCGGCGCCCCGCCGCCTCCGCCCGGTCGGCCAGCAGCCGCAGCGCGGGCACGTCCCCGGCCGCGCCCGCCCACAGGGCCCGCCCGTGTCCGAACAGACCTCCGCCGCGCACGGCCAGCGGGAACGGCCCGCCGCGGTGCGCGGCCCGCTCCAGCCGGGCCGACAGCTCCGGGACGAGGGCGTCGTCGACCTCTCCGTAGAAGGCGAGGGTGAAGTGCCAGCCGGCGCGGTCCGTCCAGCGCAGCCCGTCCGCTCCGGGCAGGGGGCGCAACCGGGCGACCTCGGCGGCGAGTTCGTCGGCGATGTCGTCGGGTGGCAGCACGGCGGCGAAGAGTCTCATGCCCCCGATTTTCCCGACGGGACCGACGGCGCGCCCGGCATTATGGGCGGCATGCGGATCACCATCAGAGAAGGCGGACCCGACGACGTCCCGTTGATGCTCGCCATGCTCGACAGCAGCGTGGCGTGGCTGGTCGCGCAGGGGCGGCCGGGCCAGTGGGGGACGAGCCCGCTGTCGGAGAACCCGAGCACGGTCGAGTCCGTCGCCCGGTACGTGGACGAGGGCTGGGCGTACGTCGCCGAGGCCGACGGTGAGCCGGCCGCCGTCCTCACGCTCACCGACGCGCCCGGCGCGTATCTCGCGCACCTCCCGCCGCCGGGAGAGCCCGAGCGGTACATCCACTGGCTGGCGTCGGACCGCCGGTTCAAGGGTCACGGCGTGGGCGGGGTCCTGCTGGAGCATGCCGCCGAGGAGACCCGGCGGGCGGGTGTCGGGCTGCTGCGGGTGGACTGCTACGCGGGCGACGACCGCGGGCTCGTCGCCTACTACGAGGCCAACGGCTTCACCCCGACGCAGACGTACACCGTCGGGGAGCGCCGGTGGCCCGGGCAGGTGCTGGCCCGGAGGGTGGGACCGCCGGCCGCGCCCTCCGGGTGACGTGCCGCGCGTCAGACGACGGCGGCGAGTTCCCGCTGTGCGCGGGGGACGAAGCGCACGCTCGGGTAGCCGTGGTGCCAGCCGACCGACAGGCGCAGGTCGCCCATCCGGGCCAGGACCAGGCCGACGGTGACGGCGGCGGCGGCCGAGACGGCGCCGCCCGCCGCCATGCCCGCCCGGACGCCGTACGCGTCGGTGATCCAGCCGGCGATCGGCGCGCCGACCGGGGCGCCGCCCATGAACACCATCATGTAGAGGGCCATCACCCGACCTCGCATGGCCGGGTCGGCGCCCAGCTGGACGCTGCTGTTGGCGGTGACGTTGACGGTCATGCCGAACATCCCGATCGGGGCCATGAGCAGGGCGAACAGCCACAGGGAGGGGGCGGCGGCGGCCACGATCTCCATCGCGCCGAAGGCTGCTGCCCCGGCGACCAGCACCCGCATCCGGGCCGTGCCGCGCCGGGCGGCGAGCAGGGCGCCCGCGAGGGAGCCGACCGCCATCAGCGTGTTGAAGAGGCTGTAGGAGCCGGCGCCCGCGTGGAAGACGTCGTCGGCGAAGGCCGAGAGGTACACGGGGAAGTTGAACCCGAAGGTGCTGACGAACCCGACCAGGACGATCGTCCAGATCAGGTCGGGGCGGCCGGCGACGTAGCGCAGGCCCTCCCGCAGCTGGCCCTTGCCGCGCGGGGCGCGTTCGACGGCGTGCAGCTCGCGCGAGCGCATCAGCAGCAGGCCGGCCAGCGGGGCGACGAAGGACAGGCCGTTGAAGAGGAACGCCCAGCCGGTGCCGACGCCGGTGATCATCACGCCGGCCACGGCGGGTCCGATCAGCCGGGCCGACTGGAAGTTCGCGGAGTTGAGGCTGACCGCGTTCTGGAGCTGGTCGGGGCCGACCATCTCGGAGACGAAGGTCTGCCGTGCGGGGTTGTCCACGACGGTCGCGAGGCCGACGGCGAAGGCGGCGACGTAGACGTGCCAGACCTGGACGTGGCCGGAGAGGCTGAGGACGGCGAGCGCGATGCCGGTGAGGGCCATCGCGGACTGGGTGAACAGCAGCGTGCGGCGCTTGGGCAGCCGGTCGACGAGGACGCCGCCGTAGAGGCCGAAGAGCAGCATCGGCAGGAACTGCAGGGCCGTCGTGACGCCGACGGCGGTGGCGGAGCCGGTGAGGCTGAGCACCAGCCAGTCCTGGGCGATGCGCTGCATCCAGGTGCCGATGTTGGAGACGACCTGGCCCATGAAGAACAGGCGGTAGTTCCTGACCTTCAGGGAGCTGAACATGGACGACGCGGATGACTTGGCGGGCGTGGGTTTCCCGGCAAGGGTCTCGTGGGCGGTCGGTGCGGGGGCGGAGTCTGCTCCGGGTCCCGAACTCAAAGGGGTCGCCTCCTCGGCGTGTGGTTACAGGTGGGCGAGCTTCTCCAGCACGGGGGCGGCTGCGCGCAGTTTCGCCCACTCGTCCTCGTCGAGGCCGTCGACCAGGGTGGCCAGGAAGGCGTTCCGCTTGGCGCGGCTCTCCGCGAGCATGGCTTCGGCCTGCTCGGTCTTGGTGACGACCTTCTGGCGGCGGTCCTCGGGGTGCGGCTCCAGCCGGACCAGGCCCTTGGCCTCCAGCAGCGCCACGATGCGGGTCATCGAGGGCGGCTGCACGTGCTCCTTGCGGGCGAGCTCGCCGGGGGTGGCGCTGCCGCAGAGGGAGAGGGTGCCGAGCACCGACATCTCGGTGGGGCTCAGCGACTCGTCGACCCGCTGGTGCTTGAGACGACGGGACAGCCGCATCACGGCCGATCGCAGGGAGTTCACGGCGGCAGCGTCGTCGCCATGGGTGAGGTCAGGCATCTCTTTAGCGTAACTCATTACCCTGGCTAAACAAGCTGGCGCGCGGGGGGATTCCCGTGACCCTGGCCACGGAAACCTCGGCGTCACTCGAAGGAGTGAGTAGGCAGCGGAAAGAGGCCGAGGTGCGGTACATGCCCGCGACCCTCGTCTCATGGGGACCAGTGTGCTCAGCCTGCGGATAGACGGGGAGCTGCTCGAGCGGCTCCGGCAGCATGCCGCGAAAAGGGGAATGAGCGTCCAGGACTATGTCGTCCGGACGCTCATTCGCGATGACTTCGACGAGCGGTTCCAGACCGCGGTCGACGAGACGGAAGAGTTCTACGGGCGCACCTGAGCCCGGCAGACGGCCTCGCCCGCGGCTCCCGCGGCTCCCGCGGCTCCCGCCGATCCCGCGGCTCCCGCCGATCCCGCGGCTCAGGTGAGGCCGAGCGCCGGCATCAGGTAGTAGAAGACGAACACGGCGGACACTGCGTACATCGGCGCCGGGACCTCGCGGCCGCGTCCGGCCGCGAGCCGCAGCAGGACGAAGGCGATGAAGCCCATGCCGATGCCGTTGGTGATCGAGTAGGTGAACGGCATCATCACCATGGTGATGAAGGCCGGCACGGCGATCGTGTGGTCGGCCCAGTCGATCTCCTTGACCGAGCCGGCCAGGATCAGGTAGCCCACCGCGAGCAGCGCCGGTGTGGCGGCCTGGGACGGCACCATCGTCGCGACGGGCGTGAGGAACAGCGCGACGGCGAAGAGGCCGCCGGTGACCAGGTTCGCGAAGCCGGTGCGGGCCCCTTCGCCGACGCCCGCCGTGGACTCCACGAACGCGGTGGTGGCGGAGGAGGAGCTGGCGCCGCCGGCGGCGACCGCGAGGCCGTCGACGAAGAGGACCTTGTTGATGCCGGGCATCTCGCCCTGGGCGTTGGTCAGCTTGGCCTCGTCGCTGACGCCCATGATCGTGCCCATCGCGTCGAAGAAGCACGACAGCAGGACCGTGAAGACGAAGAGGACGCCGGTCAGGACGCCGACCTTGCCGAACCCGCCGAACAGGCTGACCTCGCCGATCAGCCCGAAGTCGGGGGTGGCGACGGGGTTGCCGGGCCACTCGGGCGTGGTGAGGCCCCAGGACGGGATGGTCGCGACCGCGTTGAGGATCAGCGCGAGGACGGTCATGGCGACGATCGAGATGAGGATCGCGCCGGGCACCCTGCGGGTGATCAGGGCCAGCGTGAGCAGCGCGCCCAGGATGAAGACGAGGACCGGCCAGCCGTTCAGGTGACCGTCGGCGCCGAGCTGCAGCGGGACGGTGGTGTGGGCGGCGTCCGGGATGCGGGTGACGAAGCCGGAGTCGACGAGTCCGATCAGCATGATGAACAGGCCGATGCCGATGCTGATCGCCTTGCGCAGGCCGAAGGGCACCGCGTTCATGACGCGCTCGCGCAGTCCGGTGGCGACCAGGAGCATGACCACGAACCCGGCGAGCACGACCATGCCCATCGCGTCCGGCCAGGACATCCGGGGCGCGAGCTGGAGCGCGACCACCGAGTTCACGCCGAGGCCGGCGGCCAGCGCGATGGGCACGTTGCCGATCACGCCCATCAGGAGCGTGGTGAAGGCGGCCGTCACACAGGTGGCGGTGACCAGCTGGCCGTTGTCGAGCTGGTGCCCGTACATGTCCTTGGCGCTGCTGAGGATGATCGGGTTCAGCACGATGATGTACGCCATCGCGAAGAAGGTGGCGAAGCCGCCCCGGATCTCGCGGGACAGGGTGCTGCCCCGTTCGGAGATCCGGAAGTGGCGGTCGAGAGCGCCGTGGGTGGACCCGGCTCCCGGCTGTTCAGGGGCGGGGACCTTGGCGGGTGCCGGCGTGGGCATCGTTTGTTGTTTCCTACGAAGAGAAGTGGTCATGGGTAAACGGTTTCAGTATGAACATATGAGGTCGCGGTCGGCCATCTCCGCGCGTAGATGTGATGGCCTCGTAAGCTGTCCCCCATGGCGAAGTGGACCCCCAAGCACGAGGCGCCGGAGCCCCTGGAGGGCCCCGTGGTCGCCACCATCACCGGCGGCACGATCCTCTGGTTCGTCCTCTTCCTCGTCCAGCTCCCCTTCTACGGCTGGTTCGAGGACCACGACCGCCTGTGGTGGGTGTGGACCTGCCTCGCCGGCGCCGGCCTGGGACTCATCGGCATCTGGTACGTCCGCAGGCGCGACGCGGCGATCAAACGGGACGCGGCGGCACGGCAGGCGGGCGCCTCGGCCGTGTGACGCCGGTGCGCGACGGCGCACGGCGGCGGCGCACGACCCGTTTCGTGCGCGTCCGCGGGCTCGCCCCCGTGTCGGGGACGGGTCGGGGACGGGTCGGGGGGTCGCTACAACCACGGCACTACTCCCGTCCTCCCCAGGTCGGATCTTCGGGGCTCTCGGGGGGTGAACCCCCAAATCCGCACGTACCGTCGGTTCCATGGCCCACACCGACGCCCCCGCCTCCGCGCCGACGGCTACCGGCCTGACCGCCGCGGAGGTCGCGGACCGCGTCGCCCGCGGTCAGGTCAACGACGTGCCGGTCCGCAGCAGCCGCTCCGTCGGCGAGATCGTCAGGGCGAACGTCTTCACCCGGTTCAACGCGATCATCGGCGTCCTGTGGCTGGTCATGCTCGTCGTCGCCCCCATCCAGGACGGCCTGTTCGGGTTCGTGATCCTCGCCAACACCGGCATCGGCATCATCCAGGAGTGGCGGGCCAAGCAGACCCTGGACTCCCTCGCCGTCGTCGGCGAGGCCCGTCCCACCGTCCGCCGCGGCGGGACGGCCGTCGAGGTCTCCACCTCCGAGCTCGTCCTGGACGACGTCATCGAGGTCGGCCCCGGCGACAAGGCCGCCGTGGACGGGGTGTGCGTCGAGGCGGAAGGCCTGGAGATCGACGAGTCGCTGCTCACCGGCGAGGCCGACCCCGTCGTGAAGCGGCCCGGCGACGCGGTCATGTCGGGCAGCTTCGTGGTGGCGGGCGTCGGCGCCTTCCGGGCCACCAAGGTCGGCCGGGAGGCCTACGCCGCCCAGCTCGCCGAGGAGGCGTCGCGCTTCACGCTCGTCCACTCCGAACTGCGCACCGGCATCTCCACGATCCTCAAGTACGTGACGTGGATGATGGTCCCGGCCGCGATCGGCCTGGTCGTCACCCAGCTGGTCGTCAAGAACCACGACCTCAAGGAGTCCGTCGCCCGTACCGTCGGCGGCATCGTCCCGATGGTCCCGGAAGGGCTCGTGCTGCTCACCTCGGTCGCCTTCGCGATCGGCGTCATCCGGCTCGGCCGCCGGCAGTGCCTGGTGCAGGAGCTCCCGGCCATCGAGGGCCTCGCCCGCGTCGACACCGTCTGCCTGGACAAGACGGGCACCCTCACCGAGGGCGGCATGGACGTCACCGAGCTGCGCACCCTCGACGGCGGTGACGAGGCGTACGTACGACGGGTCCTCGGGGCCCTCGGCGAGTCCGACCCGCGGCCGAACGCCTCCCTGAAGGCGATCATCGACGCCTACCCGGACGCCGAGGAGTGGCGCTGCACCGAGTCGCTGCCCTTTTCCTCCGCGCGCAAGTACAGCGGCGCCAGCTTCAACGAGGGCGACGGGGAGAGCAGCACCTGGCTGCTGGGGGCGCCCGACGTGCTGCTGTCCGACGGCGACCCGGCGCTCGCCGAGACGGAACGGCTCAACCGGGAGGGGCTGCGCGTGCTGCTGCTGGTCCGTGCCGCCCGTGACCTGGACGATCCCGAGCCCGCACGCGGGGCCCGGGCCGCCGCCCTGGTGGTGCTCGAACAGCGGCTGCGGCCGGACGCCGCCGACACGCTGCGCTACTTCGCCGAGCAGGACGTCCGCGCCAAGGTCGTCTCCGGGGACAACGCGGTGTCGGTGGGGGCGGTGGCGGCGAAGCTCGGGCTGGACGGCAGCGCGGTGGACGCCCGACGGCTGCCGTCGGACCCGCCCGGCATGGCGCGGGCCCTGGAGGAGGGCACGGTGTTCGGCCGGGTCACCCCGCAGCAGAAGCGGGACATGGTCGGCGCGCTGCAGTCCCGCGGGCACACCGTCGCGATGACCGGGGACGGCGTCAACGACGTCCTCGCCCTGAAGGACGCGGACATCGGCGTGGCGATGGGATCGGGCTCCGAGGCCACCCGCGCGGTCGCGCAGATCGTGCTGCTGGACAACAGCTTCGCGACCCTGCCGTCGGTGGTGGCTGAGGGGCGCCGGGTCATCGGCAACATCACCCGGGTGGCGACGCTGTTCCTGGTGAAGACGGTCTACTCGGTGCTGCTGGCCCTGCTGGTGGTGTGCTGGCAGGTGGAGTACCCGTTCCTGCCGCGGCACCTGACCCTGCTGTCCACGCTCACCATCGGCGTTCCGGCGTTCTTCCTCGCGCTCGCCCCCAACCGTGAGCGGGCCCGACCGCACTTCGTCCGGCGGGTGATGCGGTACTCCGTCCCGGGCGGTGTGATCGCCGGGGTCGCCACCTTCGTCACGTATCTGATCGCCCGTCACCACTACACCGGCGCGGGCTCGTTGGAGGCCGAGACGAGCGCGGCGACCCTCACACTGTTCCTGGTCTCGATGTGGGTGCTGGCGATCATCGCCCGGCCGTACACCTGGTGGCGGGTGCTGCTGGTGGCCTCGATGGGCGCGGCGTTCCTGCTCGTGCTGGTCGTCCCCTGGCTGCAGGACTTCTTCGCGCTAAGGCTGGTCGGGGCGACCATGCCGTGGATCGCGGTGGGCGTGGCGGTGGCCGCGTCGGCGGCCCTCGAGGTGTGCTGGAAATGGGTCGACCGCCGCTTCCCCGCCTAGGGCGTGCTGGGTGATCGATCGGGTGCCCCGGGCGTAGAACAGGAACGAGCCGGGATGATCATGGAGTTCTCTACACTCAGTGAGCGGTGTGCATCGTGGAGTCGCAGGTCACGGGTCTGGCGTGAATGGCGATTTGGGCACTCGTGCCGGTCGGCGGACGATGACCATGGCGTAGATCATCGGGCAGGTCCGGGCTCCGGCGGGATGCCGTGTTCGGCTGCGCCCGCGACCGGCCCCCGCCTACGATCCGTCAACAAAGTCGGCACGCCGTGAGAAGGCGGGAGGGCGCGGGGGATGCAGGAGCGGCAGTGAATCACCGCTCGCCAGCGCGAACTGGACGCTCTCGCGGAGGAGTTGTCGAGAACTGGCGGTCGCGGAGCGGGTGTTGAACCGCCTGGTCGAGCAGGCCCGGGCCGGAGCCGGGGCTGTGGCTCCGGTATCGGTGGGCGACCGCCCTGGTCCGGGCCTTGCTGGTCCTCACGAACCGCGAAGTCGCCCGATGGCCAGCTATCTTCACCAAAGTCACCTGCCAGCGACCAGCACGGCCATACTGGTGCCCAGGCGCACCAGCCACGTGACCAGCAACTTCAGCCTGCACACCGCTCACTGGTTTCGGCGTATGGCTGCCGGTGGTTCCGGAACGGGATCGGCGAGCAGCCTTTGCGCTTCGGCGTCCGTGAGTTCACCGCAGTCGCGCAGGATGTCCAGAGCCGCGCGCCAGCGCGTGCGGGCGGCGTCCCGTTCCCCGAGGTCGTACAGCGAGTGGGCCAGCCCCCACAGTTGCTCGGCCTCGTTCAGACGGCTGCCGATCCGGCGGACGACTCGCAGGCTTTCCTCGTAGCGCTCGATCGACTCCCCGTAGCGGCCGGCGAGCCGGGCGGCCTTGGCCAGATCGCCCATGGTCTGCCCCAGGCGGTACTGGTCGTTCTGGGCGCGGAAGATCTCGATCGCGCACTCGTGCGCGCTGATCGCCTCGGCGTGATTGCCGAGACGTTGATGGACGACTCCCAAATTGGTCAGGGCCCTGGCCCGTCCGTTGTCGTCTCCTGCTTCCTGGAACAGGCGGATGCCGCGTTCGTGGCAGCGCACCGCCTCAAGCAGATCACCGCGAAGGCGTGCGAGGATGCCCAGGTTGTTGGAGGCCCTGGCGAGCTGATGCCGGTCGTCCAGCGCTTCCCACAGCTCTGACGCGCAGCGGAACTCGGCAAGGCTTTCGTCCATTCTGCCGGTCTGGCCGTAGGCCATGCCGAGGAGGTTGTGAGACCTTGCCTCAAGTGCCCGCTGGTCGCTGTCCCGGGCCGTCCGGACGGCGATCGTGTTGAGCTTGATCAGTTCCTGCCAGCGGTCGCGAACCGCCAACGCCGGGTAGACGGCCAGCACGCACCGGGTGATGTCGGCATGAAGTTCTGGACGGCCGGTCAGTTCGGCCATCACCGAGGGCAGGTGCGGAGCGGCGAAGTCGATCCAGGAACTGGCCTCCGGGCGGTCGGCGAGTGTGCATCCCGCCGGGTGCGCGATGGGCGCCCCCATCCCGAGGTTCGTCCACTCCTCCGGGTCCAGCAGGCGGCTGGCCTCTCCGGCGAGGGCCAAGTAGTGGTGCAACGCCCGACGCGGGGCGGCATCCGGATCGGCGGTACCGGCCTGCTGGTGTGCCTGTTCACGGGCGTACAGACGGACCACGTCGTGCAACTGGTAGTACCCGGGCGCAGGCGAGTCGACCAGTCGTGCGTCGACGAGTTGCTCCAGGAGCCTTTCCGCTTCTGCCCACGGCAGGTCCGCCAGTGAGGCCGCCAACGGCAGATCGAGTTCAGCCGCCCCGACCACCGCCAGGAGCGGAAAGACGCGTTCGCCGCCCTCGCCCGCCTCCCGCAGGCTCACCGCCAGACTTGCCCGCACGCTCAGCTCGCCGGCCTGTAACTCGTTCAGACGCTGATGCTCCCGCGCGAGACGGTCGGCGATGGCACGGACCGGCCAGGCCGGGCGGGCCGCCAGCCTCGCCGCGACGATGCGCAGCAGCAGCGGAAGGCGTTCGCAGAACCCGACGACGTCCGTAGCAGCCACCGGGTCTCCCGCGACACGGTCGGCGCCGACCATGCGGGCCAGCAACGCGACCGCCTCGGACTCGGTCAGCGGTTCCAGGTGGACGTGTTCGGCGCCGTCGAGCGTCGACAGCACGGTGCGGCTGGTCACCAGCACCGCGCATCCGCGCCCGGCGGGCAGCAACGGACGGATCTGCGCCGCCGATACGGCGTCGTCGAACACCAGCAGCAGACGTCTCCCGGTGAGCACCGAGCGCCACAAGGCGCTCGCCGTTTCGGCGTCCGCCGGAACCTCGGCGCCGGGCACACCGAGCTGAGGCAGCCACCGCACCAGAACCTGATGGGCTGTCAGAGAGGTTGCCCCGGCTGCCGCACCCCTCAGGTTCACGTACAGCTGCCCATCGGGAAAGTGTTCCTCCACCCGATGCCCTACATGGACCGCCAGGGCGGACTTCCCCACCCCGGCGACCCCGTCGACGGCGGCCACCGGAGTGTGTCGGTCCGCACGGACCAGGGCCTCGCACAAGACCTCCACCTGAGCGTCCCGGCCACTGAAGATCGCCGGCGACGCGGGTAACTGCCGTGGGATCGGGACGTGCTGGTCGGCCGGGTCGACTGCCGGCGGGGGGACACGGACAGCCAGGGCAACGTCCTCCGTGAGGATCTGCTCGTGCACACGCCGCAGCGCCGGGCCCGGGTCGATCCCCAGCTCTTCCGCCAGGCCGTGCCGCACGTCCTCGTAGTGGGCCAGGGCGTCCGCGGCTCGTCCACTGCGGTACAGGGCCAGCATGAGCTGGCTGGCTAGGCGCTCGTCCAGGGGGTGCGCCCGAACGCGGTCGAACAGTCCGGCCAGCAGTTCGGTGTGCCGACCGAGCCGTAACTGCACATCGGTCAGATCCCATTCGGCGGTGCGCTTCTCCCGGTGCGAGGACTCACGCAGCGTGTTGAACCACGGCGTGTCCGCGGTTGCGAAGGCTTCTCCCCGCCACAGACCGAGTGCCTGCTCGAACACCTCCGCGGCGCGGCCGTCGTCATCCTCACGCCGCGCGCGTGCGAGTAACCGGCGGAAGAGAAACAGGTCGACGGCTGTTTCCTCGACGGCGAGGACGTACGCTCCGGACTGCCGCGACAGACGCACGGCGTCGCCCGCGTCGGCCAGAGCGCGGCGCAGGCGGGAGATGTAGCTGTAGAGCGTCCCCGGAGCCCGTTGCGGAGCGCGTGTCCCCCACACCCGTTCGATCAGCTGGTCGGCCGACACACTCCGGTTCGCGTCCGCGAGGAGCGCGGCTAGGACGGACCGCTGCCGAACAGGCCCGAGATCCACCGGTTCGCCGTCGACGGATGCCTCGATGCTGCCGAGCAAGCAGAAGCGCACCGCCATTCCCCACCTCCTGCCGGAATCCTAGCCAGCGGGAAACCGCTTCAACCTGTCGATTCAAGGTCTTGCAAGATTCGTTCAAGGCAGGCCGCCCAGAGTCGGTCCATACCGAGGTCATCCGGCCTCCGGCTCTCCCCTTGGTGATCACCACGGGGACCACGAAGACTCACGGGAGTAGGAATGGCACTGAATGTCAAGCGGTCGGCGCTGGCGGTCGGCGGACTTGCAATCGCCCTCGGCATGATGGCGCAGGGATCCGCGCAGGCTGCCACCGGCACAGGGAAGACCAGCCCCAGCTACTACGGGAACGCCACCTTCAACACCTCGACGGGACGGCTGACTGTCAACGACACCAAGACGGACAGCCGAAGGGTCGTGGCGACGGTCTGGAACACGGACCTGGGCTATGTCGAGGTGGTGTCCGGCCAGGACGCCAACGGCGACAACGGCGTTCCCGGCACGGCGACGGCGTCGGGCGGGTACTCCTCCGGAGACCTCCTCATGATCGAAGTGTGCCGACGCAACGGGGCCGGTGGCGCCGACACCGACTGCGGCTACGGTTACGTGACGGCCTAGCTACTTGCCCCTGAAAAAGGGTGCGGCCTGGTAGCGGGGCTGATGTGGAGGCCACCGGCATGCCGTCGGTCTGCCGGTGGCCTCCGCTACCGGCTGAGGACGGTCATCCGGTGGAGGTTGTAGGCGAAGATCCCGAGTCCGGCCCAGGTCTGGGCGCCGGCCAGGCGGCGGAGGCGGGTGCGGCGGAATCCGAAGCTGCGCTTGAGGTGGCTGATACGGGCCTCGATGCCGACTCTCCAGTTGCGCATCCGTCGGAACGGGCGGCTGCGTTCGTACTCCTGGCGAGCCTTCCCCGGGGTGCCGGTGCGCTGGAGGCCGATCCGCCGGACCCCGAGTTCGGACAGGGCCCGGTCGTTGCCCGCGGTGCCGAAGCCGCGGTCGGCGACCACGGTGGCCGGCACCCGGCCGGTCAGCGTGGTCACCCGCTCGACCGCAGGCACCAACTGCGGGGCATCAGCCGGGTTCCCGCGGTGGACCTGGTGGTCGACGACGAAGCCGTGTTCGTCCTCGGCCACCAGTGCGGTGTAGCCGAACTGGGTGGGGTGCTGGGGCTTGCCCTTGCGGATCGGACGGGCGTCCGGGTCGGCCAGCGACACCAGCCGGTCGGGGATCGTGCGGATCCCCGCCAGCCGTAACGCGGTCTGCTCCAGCAGGCGTCGGGTGCCCGCCACCGTCCCGGCCAGCTCACCGACCAGATGCGCCAGTCGTCCCGAAGGCCGCCCGCGCTGCGCGCGCCGTGCGTTGCGCTCCACGGCGGCCACGTCCCGCAGCGTCGCACGGGCGATGGCGGCGACCTCGCCGGTGAGCCGGTCGATCTCGCCCAGCGCCTGACCGGTGCGCCGCCGCAGAGTGCGGGAAATCTGCTTCAAGCGGCGGCCTGCCGACCGGCTGCGGTCCCGGAAGGGAGTGCGCCCGGCGGCCCCGGCGGCCTTGATCCGGTGCACCAGCCGCCCCAGCTTGCGCACCCCGTGCTCCAGCAGGTCGGCGTCCGTGGGATGGTCGATGTCCGCTTCGATCACGGTGGTGTCGATACGCAGCTTGCGGCACCGCAGCAGCTTATCCTCCACCAGCTTGCCCAGCAGTGCGGAGTTGAGCTGCTCGATGGTCCGGGGGCCGCTGCGGCGCACGAGTTTGACCAGCGTGGTCGGGTGCGGCACCGGGGAGGTCAGCGGGATCCGGCAGAACCGCCGCCAGCTCAGCGAGTCCGCCACCTCACGGCAGAGCGTCTCGTATCCGAGCTGGTACCGGTGCTTGAGGTACAGCAGCCGCAGCAGCGTCTCGACCGGGACCGACGGCCGCCCCAGCCGCTCGGCGAACACCGCCCGCCACGGGGCGACGAACCGCTCGTCATCCAGGTACGCATCGATCTCGGCCAACTCGGCGGGCAGCTGTCGCGCCTGCTCCGGAAGCATCTCCCACCACGCCTCCTGCGGCCCAGACACACGCGACATAGCCACCACCCCCGGCCGCCAAGACCCACCCCCACTGTGACGGCCGCAGGGCGGCTCACACCAGTACCTCACCCAGCTCACCTTGGCAGCAGCCCAGACTTCTTCAGGGGCAAGTAGCTAAGCTAAAGCACGATGTTCTGCAGCATCCCGTAGACGATGAGAACAATCAGCGCGGCCAGCACGCTTAACGTGATCTTCTCCCGCCGCGTCGCACGAATCACAGCGATCCCCTCCCCGTGGACACCATTGCGGCACCGGACACCTGGCGATCGGAGCCGTGCCCTTCTTCGTTAGCCGTCGCGAAGAACGCGAGCCCCGCGACCGCTATCGCAAGAAGTACGCCCAGCACAACAGCAAGGATCGTGATGACCCCTCTTACAGTCACGGCCATCTCTGCCTCCTGGTCGACTCGATCAGATGTTCTTCACGGATCCGCTCTTGAAACCGTTCTCGTTGGCGGATACGCGGTGCCGCTTGTCGATGCTCACTCCGAATCCCTTAAAGATGATCGACCCTTCCCACACGGTCTCAGCGGTAGAAACTCCGCCAGACAGCCAATGCTTCGGGGGGCTGTTGGATATGGAGACTCCGGGGTTGATATTCCTCTTTCCGGCACCGGCGTTCAGTGACTGCGTGACCTTGCTTCCGTTCGTGTAGTAGTCCACCCACAGCGAAAGCTTCGTGACGGTGACCCCGAGGACCTTCTGCTTGACGGTGTACGTAGTCTCCCATGTCCCCTTCCTGAGCCTCGTCGCCAGCGGCTCAATGCCTCCGTCGGCGGGATCCGGGGTGAAGGACGCCTCCTCGACGGTTTCGATCACGACGTCCCCTCCGTTCATCGACGTGAACGTGGTTCTCGTGCTGCCTCCCCCCGGTTCCGCAGCTTCAGCGAGGAGAGCGTCCATCACAGAGGACTCGTTCAGGTAATCCAGGTACTTCTCCTGGTTCTCCGGGGTGAGCGCCTTGAAGGCGCCCAGTCCCGCCCGCTCCACGGTGGTGTCTTGGCCCCTACCGATGGCCAGGTTGATCTGAGTGCTGAGGTACTTGATGTAGATGCTGGGCGAAGCGGTCTTCCCCGAGCGCTCCGCAGTCGTGGCGGCGGACGCCGTGACGGATCCCGCACCGATCGCAACCGCAGCGAGCGCGGCCACGAGGCCTCTTCGAATGATGGTGCTGTGCCTGATCACCTGTCGTGTGCACTTCATCCAAGCACCAGAAGAAGATCGAAAAGCTCAGGTCCACCTCAAACTTTCCACACTTCCCCCACAGTTGAGGAAACGTCAGACGCTGGTCCCGAAAGGCTTCCGGGACCAGCGTCGTCATTCACCGCGCAAGATGCAGCAGGGCCTACTTCACGTCGACGAAGTCGCCCGCGGCGGTGGCCGCCGGGGTCGTCGAGGTGCCCGCGAAGACGTAGCGGTAGTAGCCGTCCACGGACGCCGTGACCGTCGTCTTGAGGGTGCCGGTGGAGCTCGTCTTGACGGTCTTCACCGTGGTGTAGGCGCTGCTGCCCTTCTTGCGGAACTGCAGCTTCACCGCCTGGGCGGAGTAACCGGCCCACTTGCCGGTGTCCCAGTTGGCGCGGGCCAGCTTGCCCGTGACGGTGAGGGTCTTGCCCTTCTTCACCGGCTCCGGCGCGGCGTCGGTGGTGAGGGTGGCCGCGCGCTGCAGCTTCGCGGTGCCGAGGTTGCTGCCCGTGGTGAGCCCGCTGCCGTTGACGGCGGCGGCGCCGAGCTTCCACGCGCCCGCGAGGGTGTTGTTCAGGTCGCCGAAGTCGGTGTTCCCCAGCGGACGGAACTGGATCTTGGCGGTGCACTTCAGGACGGTCGCGGAGGAGACCGTGCAGGCGCCGGGCTCGTCGCCGCCCCAGACGTCCTTGTCGGGCGTGGACTCGGTGAGGACGCCGCCCCGGTAGAGGACCGGGAAGGTGATGAAGGAGTTCGCGTTCAGGCCGGCGGGCTTGGTGACGGTGTAGCTGGCCGCGACCGTGACCTTCGTGGTCGGTCCGACCACGATGGCCTTGCCGCCGTTGACCTTCAGCTGGGAGAAGGTGACGGCGGGACCGACCGGAGCGGCCTGCGCGGCCGGGACGGCGAGGGCGGACAGGGCGAGGGCGCCGGAGGCGGCGACCACGAGGGCGCGTACGCGCATGGGTGTTCTCCAGATGGCGGAGTGAACAGTGGGTGGGAGGGGCGTGAGCGTGAGGGACGGGAGCGCGCCGGACGGCGGCCGAGCCCCGGAGATCCGGAGCCGGTCGCCGTCACGCGCCCGGTGTCACTTCACGTCGACGAAGTCGCCTGCGGCGGTGGCCGCCGGGGTCGTCGAGGTGCCCGCGAAGACGTAGCGGTAGTAGCCGTCCACGGTCGCCTTGACCGTGGTCTTCAGGCTGCCCGTGGTGCTGGTCTTGATGGTCTTGACGGTGGTGTAGGCGCTGCTGCCCTTCTTGCGGAACTGCAGCTTCACGGGCTGGGTGGAGTAGCCCGCGTACGTGCCGGAGTCCCAGTTGGCGCGGGACAGCTTGCCGGTGACGGTGAGGGTCTTGCCCTTCTTCACCGGCTCCGGCGCGGCGTTGACGGTCAGCTTCGACAGACGCTGGAGCTTGGCGGTCGTCAGGGCCGAGTTCTCGGTGAAACCGACCTTGCTGAAGTCGACGTCGTCCGCGAAGGGGTCGACGTCGTTCCAGTCGACGATGAAGCCGGCGGCCTTCCAGCCGGTGGCGTCGGCGTTCTCCAGCTCCTCGCCCGGCAGGATGTCGATCGTGCCCCTGCAGGCGGCGACCGTGGCCGAGGTGTTGGTGCAGGTCGGGTAGTCGTCGCCGATGAGGAAGTTGACCGGCTCGCTGTACGGACCGCGGTAGAGCATCACGTCGAGCTCGGTGTCGCCCGCGGTGACGTCGACGCCCGCGCCGTGCGTCACCTTGAAGACGACGGGGACGCTGACCCTGCCGGACGTTCCCGCCACGATCGGCTTGCCGTTGTTGACGCTGACGCCGGTGAACTTGGCGTCCAGGGCGTACGGCGTGCCCGACTCGCCGGTCGCACCGGTGAACGTGCTCCGGCCGGAGGCGGCGGCGTGCAGCGCCTTCAGGGTGTCGACGGAGTGGTGCGCGTCGCCGCCGACGGCCTGTGCGGCCGGCACGACGAAGGCGGAGAGGGCCACGGCGCCGGTGACGGCGACCACGGTGGCGCGTATGCGCATGTATGTCCCAAGAGGATCGAGGGGCTCTGCGGGCGGGTGCCTCCGGTGAGCCCGGAACGGTCGGCGAGCCTGCTCGGCTCGCTTGATCAGATACCTGAAACCGGCGAATGGTTGTACGGTCGCCGGCCGTCGCGGTGTGCGTCGCCGCGGGCGGCGGCCGTGCTCACTCGACGTCGGCGAAGTCACCGGCGGCCGTGACCGCCGCGGTGGCCCGGATGCCCATGTGTCTTCCCCCCGTTGAGAACATCGCCCACCCGAGAAGACTCGCACCCCAGTCCGACGGTTGCACGTTCGATGGAGAAATCGCGGGGGAAATGTGAGCGCCCCCGCAGACGTCCGCGGAGGCGCTCGCCGTCGTGTCCGTGCGGACGTCAGTCGAACCAGCGGTCGCGGGCCAGTTCCTGAGTGCGTGTCGGGTCCTCCAGCAGGGCCGCCACCTCGAACCGGCGCGGCCACTGCCCGGCCGCCCAGGCGAGGCCGGCGGCGACGCCCTCCAGGGTGGCGGCGTGCAGGACGCCGCCGTCCGTCAGCCGCCAGTCGATCTCGACGCCGTCGACGACCAGTTCCTCGTGCTCGACGTAGACAGCGGGCGTGCGCGGACCGAGGAGCACCCGCACCGGCTCCGGCACGTCGTGCTCGACGCCCTCGGAGTCGACCTCGCCGGTGACGGACTCGCTCAGCCGCCGCACCTGGAACAGCTCGGCCAGTTCGGCCGCCCGCGACGGCCGCACGGGCAGCAGCGGGACGCCCTCGGTGAAGGGGAGCAGGTCGGGTGAGTCGACGACCACGGCGTCGGCCGCGTCCACCACCTCGACCCGGCCGTCCACCACGGCCCTCAGCTCGTCCGGCAGAGTGACCTGCGCGGGATCCAGCTCCGCCAACGCCCCGTACAGACCGTGCAGCTGGGCGGCGGTGACGGAACGTTCGGGGTCGCAGAGACGGTCCAGGAGCTCGGCGGCGCCGCCGGGCTCGTCGAGGAGGGCGGCCACCGAGGTGCGCACGCCCAGCGCCCGCAGCACCTGTTCGTCGTCGAAGCCCGTGGCGTCGGCCTCGTCGTACAGGCCGCGCAGCAGCGGGTCGCCGCCGGAGGCCAGCAGTCCGGCCGGGCGGCGGCCGTCGAGGACCGGGTTCCCGCGCAGCCACCAGGCCGTGTACGGCCGTACCGTCTCATGGGTGCCGTCGGGCAGCAGGACGCGCAGCGGCTGCACGAGGGCGTCCCGCAGCGGCGGCTGCGCGAGCAGGGCGAGCGCCTGCGGCCAGCGGTCCTCGTCGACGAGGTCGAGATCCCGCACGGCGACCAGCTCGGTGGCGACCGGGGGCACCGGGCTGTCGGGGAAGCGGTCGAGGACGTCCTCGCACCACACGTCGACGGCGTCCAGCAGGCCCGCGTCGTCCGGCTCGGCGAAGTCGCCGTCCCGGGGCTCCAGTTCGTCCGGGTCGAGGACGACGTCGGTGGCGCGGACGAGCGCGAAGTCGGCGAGGACGCCACAGGCCGCGAGCGGCTGCTCACCCCACTTCTCTGCCAACTCCGCGTCCACGAAGGCGACTTCGCCCTCACGGATGACGGAGGCGAACGCGCTGCCGGGCAGCACGAGCTCACCGGCGGGCGCCAGTTCGCCCTCCTCGTCGGGCAGGGCGAGCGCACCGAGCCACGGCTCGTCGCCGGGCTCCAGACCCGCGTCCCGCACGAGCGCGAGGACCGCGTCGGCGAGCTCCTCCGCGTCCGGGGCGCCCTCGTCGTCCCAGGCGCCGCCGTCGTCGTCCAGGGACGCGGCGACGGCGGCCCGCACCTGCGGGGTGGTGAGGACGGCGCGCGGGGTGGCGGGCAGGGCGCCCAGCTTCTCCAGCAGCGGGTGCGCGGCGTCCTCGTGGGCGACCTTGAGACCGAGCCGGCCGAGGACGTCCGCGTCGAGGCCGGCCGAGTCCGGGGTGGGCAGCAGCACCTGGCGCGGGCCGATGGCGGTCCGTCGCCCCCCGCCGGCGCCGAAGCCCTCTGCGCCTCCTCCGGCGAGCGGCACCGGGAGCCCGGTGAGCCGGTCCGGGTCGACGCCGGCCAGGCTGTCGTAGAGCCGGCGCCACCAGCCCGGCTCCTTGTCCAGGCCGGCCAGCCGGTCGACGACGTCAGCGAGCGGGAGCCGGGCGACGCCGAGCGTGCGCAGCTCCACGCGCCGCTCCAGGCCCGCGGGCAGCAGCGTCGGCAGCACCTCGGCCAGCACCCGCACGGTGTCGGCGCCGGCGCCCTCGACGACCTCGGCGTCCCGGGGGCGCAGGGCCTCGGGCAGCCCGACCGCGTCCTCGCCCTCGTCCACGCCGTCCTGCGGTACGGGCACGAAGGCGGGCGGCAGGAACGCGGTGCGCGGCAGCAGCTCCAGGACGGCCTGGCGCAACGCCCCGTCCAACGCGCCCTTGCCCAGCGGACCGGGCACGAGGTCGATGATCCCCGGGCCCACCGGCCGCCAGCCGGCGAGGAGTTCGGCGTACGCCTGGGCCGCCCGCCGCACCAGATGGTCGGTCAGCGGACCGGGGGCCGCGTGCCGGCGGGTGGTGTCGAGCGGGAACGACGCGATGAGCAGGGCGGGCAGCCCCAACGGCTCGTCGCTGGGAGTCGGCGCGTGGACGACCGGCGTGGTCCGGGGCGCGACCGGCGCGCCCTCGTCGTCGACGGGCACCGCCCAGGTGACCGACCAGTGGGGCCGCAGCCGCTCTTCCACCGGCCGGTCGGCCAGCAGCTCGGGGCCGAGGGGGCCGTGCGCGGCGGCGGTCCGCCACCGGGTGACGCCCCGCTCGGTGTCGGTGACGACGGTGAGGTCGCCGTCGGCGGATCGGCGCAGCGTGCGCTCGGCGCCGTCCCCGATCTCGACGACGACCTCCTCCAGCCCCGGCAGGGCCAGCAGAAGGGCGTCGTCGACCGCGGCGAGCAGACGCTCGGCGAGATCGGCCGCCGCGGCGTCGCGCAGCGGGAGGATGACGGCCGTGTCGTACGGGTCGGGGGCCGTGCCCTGAGCGGCGAAGGGCAGCCTCAGCAGCGGCACGTGTCCGTCGCGCCGCCGCACCTCGTCACCGAGGCCCGGACTGTGCCGCGCGGTCTCGGAGGCGAGCGAGCGGGCCTCGCCCAGGTCCCAGCGGACACCGCCGTGCCGGCCCACCACGGCCGGCTCGTCGGTGACCGCGAGGACGGCGGCGAAACCGACGCCGAACCGTCCGACGGCGACGGCGGACTGCCGCTCCTCCCGCTTGGCGGAGGCGCGCAGCGTGGCGAGGGACTCCACACCGGCGGCGTCCAGGGGCGCGCCGGTGTTGGCCGCGACGAGAACGCCGTCCCGCAGGGTGAGGCGCAGCCGCCCCGGCACCCCGCCCCGGGCCGCCGCGTCGGCGGCGTTCTGCGCCAGCTCCACCACGAGCCGGTCCCGGTACCCGCCGAGGACGAGATCCTCCTCGGCGTTGGCGTCCTCCCGGAAGCGGGCGGGACTGGTGGCCCAGGCGTCCAGCACACCACGGCGCAGGCGTGCCGTGCCGAACGGATCCGCGCCCTCGGGCGCCGGCCGCACGAACTTGCTCACGTTCACTCTTCTCCTCGGCGTGAGGACGAAGGTACCGCTCACGGAAGCGACCGCGTCCCCCGCTCCGGCGCTGCCCGCCCGAGCGAGGACGACGAGGGCGGGCCCGGGCCCCCGGGCGCTACGAGTGGCCGAGTTCCGCCGCGTCCTCGTCGGCGGCGGTCGGGACCGAGCCCGAGTCGGCGGCCGGGCGCAGCGGGAACGGGTCGACGCGGTTCTCGTCGATCACCGGCGGGGCGGGCCGGGGCGGCGTGGGCATCACCGCCGCCTCCGAGTGGCCGCCGCAGCCGTACGCCAGGGAGACCACCCGGCCGTCGGCCGGGGAGAACTCGTTGGCGCAGACGCCGAAGGCCTGCCCCAGCGAGCCGCCGATGCGGGCGAGGAAACCGCAGCTCACACAGGACGCGGGGGCGGCCTGCGCCATGGGCGTCTTCGGGCCGAAGCCGTCCTCCCAGCGGTCGGCGGCGGTGTGCAGGCCGTAGCGGGACAGCACCCTGGCCCGCCGCAGGCCCAGCTCCTCGGCCACCGCGGCGATCGTGCCCCGCACCGGGATCGTCGACAGCTTCGCCGGCGCGGCCGGCGTCACGTCCGCGTCCTCCGCCTCGGCCAGCTGCGCCATCTCCTCGGAGACGGGCGAGTTCGGCGGCGGCTCGTCCTCCCCGCTGTAGCCCGGCTCCAGACGCAGATCCTCGGCGTCCGTGGGCAGCAGGTCGCCGGGCCCCATGTCGCCGGGACGCAGCCGCTCGCTCCACGGCACCCACTCGGGCGCCAGGACCGCGTCGGGACCGGGCAGGAGCACGACCTCGTCCAGGGTGACGATCTTGGCGCGGGACGCCCGCGCCACCGTCGCCGCCCAGCGCCAGCCCCGGTAGCCCGGCTCCTTGCACTCGAAGTAGTGGGTGACCACGCGGTCGCCCTCCGAGACGACTCCCGCGTGTTCGCCGACCACGCCGGGCGCCGCTGCCTCCTCGGCTGCGGCGCGGGCGAGGTCGACGGCCTCGGCGCACAGGCGGTCGGGGGTGCGGCTTCGCGTGGTCGCTGCGCTCACAGGTATCGCTTCTCTCCTACGCCGTCTCTCGGTGCGCCCCTCAAGGCGGCGGGTGCGGACGGAGCGGCTGGGGGTACCTCCCAGGCCTGAGGCACTGGGGGAGCGCCGCGTCGACGTCCGCGCCCGATCGCGCTCGGGCGCGCCTGCTGTCATCCATTCTGCGGGATGGCCGGGAGGCGCGCGGCCGAGAACAATCGCCACGGCGCGCTACGCACGCTACCTTCTCGCGGACGCTCGGCCTACACCGACGGGACGTTTCCCACCCACCGGAAGCCCCTGAAGCGCCCCCGAAGCGCTCCCCGAACCCTCCCCAGGCGCCCCCCGGGCCCCTCCCAGGCGCCCCCGGGCCCTTCCGAAAGCCTTGCCGGAGACGATTTCCGGGGCGGGCCGACAGGGCCCGGAGCGCCTCCCGGACGGCCCGGCGCGCCGACGGCCACACGGCCATACGCGCGGTAACCGCACTATGCACGGCTTTCTCGGGGCACTATGACGGGGTGGCAGCCGCGAGAACACCCCAGGGCGCCACCGGGATCGGTGCGACGAAGGGGACCAAGGGGAGGAGCAGAGTGAGCGGTTCGGGCCGAAGGAGCGGGTCCGTCCGCGCGATCGGCCGTGCCCTGCACTTCCCGTTCACCGGCGCCGCCCGCGGGATCAGGAAGGCGACCCACGCGCACGGCGCCGGCGAGTCCGGCCTCGGCAAGCTGATCGAACTGCACGGGGTGAACGGCGCCGGCGACGTCATGATCACCGTCGCGCTCGCCTCCACCGTGTTCTTCTCCGTGCCCACCGACGAGGCGCGCGGCCGCGTCGCCCTCTACCTCGCCATCACCATGGCCCCCTTCACGGTCCTCGCCCCGGTGATCGGCCCGCTGCTGGACCGGCTCCCGCACGGGCGGCGCGCCGCCATGGCCGGGGCGATGCTGGCCCGGGCGCTCCTCGCGCTCGTCCTGTCCGGCGCCGTCGCCACCGGCAGCATCGAGATGTACCCGGCCGCGCTCGGCGTGCTGGTCTCCTCCAAGGCGTACGGAGTCGTCCGCAGCGCCGTCGTGCCCCGGCTGCTGCCCCCTGGGTTCTCCCTGGTCAAAGCCAATTCGCGGGTCACTCTCGGCGGTCTCCTCGCCACCGGCGTCGCCGCGCCCGTCGGAGCGGGGCTGCAGGCGCTCGGCCCGCGCTACCCGCTCTACGGCGCGTTCCTGATCTTCGTGGCGGGGACCTTCCTGTCCTTCTCGCTGCCGCGCAAGGTCGACTCCGCGAAGGGCGAGGACGTGGCCCTGCTCGCCGCCGACGAGCAGCACCTGCACGGCCCCCACCGGCAGCAGCAGAAGCGGCCCGGCCTGCGGACCGTCGGCATCGCCGTCACGCACGCCCTCGGCGCCAACGCGGCCCTGCGGTGGCTGTCCGGGTTCCTGACCTTCTTCCTGGCGTTCCTGCTGCGCGAGCACCCGCTGACCGGGCAGAGCGCGGCCGTGTCGCTGGGCATGGTGGCCGTCTCGGCCGGCCTCGGCAACGCGCTCGGCACGGCCGTCGGGGCGTGGCTGCGGTCCAGGGCGCCGGAAGTGATCATCGTCGCCGTCGTCGCCGTCGTGCTCGGCGCGACGATCACGGCGGCCGCGTTCTTCGGCGCGTTCCTGGTGGCCTGTCTGGCGGCGGTCGCCGGCTTCTCCCAGGCCCTCGCCAAGCTGTCCCTGGACGCGCTGATCCAGCGGGACGTCCCGGAGCTGGTGCGCACCTCGGCGTTCGCCCGCTCCGAGACGATGCTGCAGGTGTGCTGGGTGTTCGGCGGCGCGGTCGGCATCGTCATGCCGCTGAACGGCGCGCTGGGCCTGTCGGTGGCCGCCGCGGTCCTTGCGCTGGGCTGGGCGACCACCGTCCGCGGCCTGCTGTCCTCGGCGCGGCACGGCGGCGGCGTCAAACCCCGCGTGGCGTAACCGCGCGGCGTGACACACAGCCACGCCGCACCCCACGTAAAGGGACCGCCGGGCCCGCCCGATAGCCTTCCGCCATGACCACGATGACCCGCGGCGGAGCCGCTGATGTACCTGGCGCTGTGCGACGCCGCCGCGTCGTCGCCGCCGCCGGCGCCGTTTGTGCCGGACTGCTCGTCCTGTCGGCCTGCGACAAGCCGACGCCGCTGTCCACGATCACCGTCGGCCGTGACTCGGTCAGCTCCGAGGCCACCTGCGGAGGGGAGGGCAAGGCCCTCAAGGCCGCCGATCTGGCCAAGTGCCTCGCGGACAAGGACATCAAGTCCATCAGCGTCGACCCGGACGAGACCGTCCGCTTCGGCGTCGACCCCGACGTGGCCGACAAGCGCTGGACGATCCTGATGAACGGTCAGCCGCTCACCGAGGACAGCGACAAGACCTACCGCACGATCCCGGGCAGCGTGTTCTTCAACGCCCAGTACGGCGCCCAGGGCGACTCCACGCTGGTCACCATCAAGGCGGGCGACGGCAAGAAGCAGAGCCAGGCGGCGACCGGACTGTGGTCCTTCAAGCTCAAGAAGGACGACTAGTCACGCCCCCGGCACGCGTCCTCGTGGCCACCGCGGTCCCCGCCGAGCGGGACGCGGTGGCCCGGGCGTTCCCCGAGCCCGGCCGGGAGGTGGACCTGCCCGGCATACTCCTGCACCGGCTGCACGGTCCGGGCGGGACCTGTGACCTGCTCGCCGCCGGGGTGGGCCCCGCGCTCGCCGCCGCGTCCGTCTCCGCCGCGCTGACCGCCGCCCGCTACGAGGGCGCCCCGTACGGCCTGGTCGTCTCGGCCGGCATCGCGGGCGGCTTCCTGCCCGCGGCGCCCGTCTCGTCCCTCGTCGTCGCGGACCGCATCACCGCCGCCGACCTGGGCGCGGAGACCGCGGACGGCTTCCTGCCGGTCACCGAGCTCGGCTTCGGCAGGGTCACCCACGTGCCGCCCCCGTCACTCGTCCGGGCGGCCGCGCACGCCACCGGGGCCGGCGTCGGCACGATCCTGACCGTCTCCACGGTCACCGGCACCGCCGCCCGCGCCGCGGCGCTGCGCGCCCGCCACCCCCACGCCCTGGCCGAGGCCATGGAGGGCTTCGGGGTCGCCGAGGCGGCCGCCGCGCACGGCGTCGCCGTCGCGGAGATCCGCGCGGTGTCCAACGCCGTCGGCCCCCGTGACCGGGACGCCTGGCGCATCGGCGCCGCGCTGACCGCGCTGACCACGGCGTTCGGGAAGCTGGCGCCCGTCCTCGAGAGTTGGAACCGGCATGACGACCAGTGAGCGGCCCCTGCGGATCGCGTACTCCCCCTGCCCCAACGACACCTTCGTCTTCGACGCCCTGGCGCACGGCCGGGTCCCGGACGCGCCCGCGCTCGACGTGACCTTCGCCGACATCGACGTCACCAACGGCATGGCCGAGCGCGGCGAGTCGGACGTGCTGAAGGTGTCGTACGCGGTGCTGCCGTACGTCCTCGACGCCTATGCGCTGCTGCCGTGCGGGGGCGCGCTGGGCCGGGGCTGCGGGCCGCTGGTGCTGACCCGCGAGGAGGCCGGCACGGGGGCGGGGGACGCCGTGCGGCCCTTGGCCGGCGCCGGACTCAGCGGCCGCACGGTCGCCGTGCCCAGCGAGCGGTCGACGGCGTATCTGCTGTTCCGGCTGTGGGCGGCGGAGCAGGTCCCGGGAGGCGTCGGCGAGATCGTCGTCATGCCGTTCCACGAGATCATGCCGGCCGTGCGCGACGGGAAGGTCGATGCGGGCCTGGTGATCCACGAGGCCCGCTTCACGTACCGGGACTACGGGCTGCACAAGCTCGCGGACATGGGCGAGCACTGGGAGGCCGCGACCGGTCTGCCGATCCCACTGGGCGCGATCATCGCCAAGCGGTCCCTGGGCGCACAGACCCTCGACCGGCTCGCCGGCGCGATCCGCGCCTCCGTGCGCGCCGCCTGGGACGACCCGGAGGTCTCCCGGCCGTACGTCATGGAGCACGCCCAGGAAATGGATCCGTCCGTCGCCGACCAGCACATCGGTCTGTACGTCAACGAGTTCACGGCCGAGCTGGGCGAGGACGGCTACGCGGCGGTACGCGGACTGCTGACCCGCGCGGCGGCCGAGGGACTGCTGCCGCCCCTCGGCCCGGGCGCGCTCGACTTCCCCTGAGGGAGCGGCGGTTGCCTGCTCAGACGTCCAACTGGTCGGCGACGGCGCGCAGCAGACCGGCGATCTTCTTGCCGGAGGTCTTCTCCGGATAGCGGCCCTTCTCGAGCATCGGGGTGATGTTCTCGAGGAGGGTCGTCAGGTCCTGGACGATGGAGGCCAGTTCGTCGGGCTTCTTGCGCTGCGCCGCGGCGACCGAGGGGGTCGGATCGAGGATGACGACGGAAAGCGCCTGGTCGCCACGCTGACCTGCGACGACGCCGAACTCCACACGCTGGCCCGGCTTCAGTGCCTCGACACCGGCGGGGAGGACCGAGGAATGCACGAAGACGTCGCCGCCGTCGTCGCGGGAGAGAAAGCCGAAGCCCTTCTCACTGTTGAACCACTTGACCTTGCCAGTCGGCAAAGCACACGCTCCCTCGATAGCCGCCGGACTGACACCGGACCCCTTTGAACTGCCGTTGAGACAGCCTACCGGGGCTCTCCCCAGCACAACACGGGCTTAATCACGCCTGTAAACGAGACTGAGCCCCTACCGGTGAAGGCAGAGGCTCGATCGACCGTGGGGACCTACTCCGTGCCGCTCGTCGGGGGCTGGTTCGCCGTCCACCAGGTGGCGATCTGGGAGCGGCCGGCGAAGCCGAGCTTGGCCAGGATGTTCTGCACGTGGTTGTCGACCGTGCGCGGGGACCGGCCGAAGGTCGCGGCGATCTGCTTGTTGCTCAGGCCCTTGGCCACCAACTCGGCGACCTCCCTCTCCCGCCCGGTCAGCCGGCCGGAGGGCGCGGCCGGGGTCGCCGGTTCACCGGCGACGCTCAAGGCGAGGTCGAGCGCCTGGGCCGGAGTGGCGTGGCGGCCGCCTTCGGCGAGCGCCCTGGCGTACGCCGCCCGGCCCACGGCGCCGACGACCGTCTCCTCACACCGCTGGTGATGGCCGATCACCTGAGGGAAGAAGGCGGACACGGAGGTGCCGATGTGCCGCCACAGAGTTCCCGCCGCGCCCAGCAGCCGTCCCGCACGCAGGTGTTCACCGGCGGAGGCGCTCACCCAGGCGAGATGCTCCAGCGTCAGCCCGAGCGCCGCGTAGTCGTCGAAGCCCCGCATGCACTCCAGCGCGTCCCGGGTCAGCGCAGCGGCCGTTTGCACATCACCGCAGACCCAGGCCCGGTAGCCCAGCGCCCTGAGCACGTGCGCGCGGCCCCAGCGCTCCCCGTGCACCTCCGCGACGGCGACGGCCTTGCGGCCCGTCTCCACCGCGCGGGCGTGTCCGGCATAGGCCTCGGCCTGGGCCACCGCGGACAGCCAGGAACCCGCTTCGCCCTCGCCGCCCAGCGCCGTGAAAGCGGCCACGGCCCCCTCGTAACCGGACACGGCCTCCTCGATCCGCCCTTGGTACTGCGCCGTCAGGCCGCGAAGGCCCAGCACCCAGGCACGCACCGCCGGCTCGTCCAACTGCTCGCCCAGTGCGTCGGCCTCGTCCAGCCACCGTGCGGCCGTCGTCGGATCGCCCTGCGCCTGCGCCACCCATGCGGCGGAGGTCAACGCCCAGGCACGCACCGGGGTGCGCTCCGGCGCCGCGGCCAGCGCCCGGTCGAACTGGCGGCGGCCCTCGCCGAGGAAGCCGCCCGCACACCAGTGGTAGCGGAGCTCCAAGGCCAGCGTGAGCCTCGTCCGGGGATCGCTCTCGCGGTCCAGGGCCGCCAGCAGGTTGGCGTGGTCGTTGCGCAGCCTGGCCAGGGCCTCCGCCTGGCCCGGGCCGAACCAGCGGTCGTTGACGTCCTGCGCGAGGGCGAGGCAGAAGTCACGGTGGCGCAGCACCAGCCGTCCCTCGTCGCCGGACGCCGTGAGCCGCTCCCACCCGTACTGCCGGATGGTCTCCAGCAGCCGATAGCGCGGCAGGCCCTCCGTGTCGGTGATCAGGACGACGGACTGGGTGATGAGCCGGTGCAGCAGGTCCAGTACCTCGCCGGGGGCGATGTCGTCGCCCGTGCACACGCCTTCGGCGGCCTCCAGAGTGAAGCCGCCGGCGAAGACCGACAGCCGGCTCCACAACAGCCGCTCGGTCTCGGTGCACAGGTCCCAGCTCCAGTCGATCGCCGCGCGCAGCGTGCGCTGGTGCGGGCGGGCGGCCCGGCAGCCCCCGGTGAGCAGGGCGAAGCGGTCCTCGAGCCGGCCCGTCACCTGTCCGACGGTGAGGGTCCGCAGCCGGGACGCGGCCAGTTCGATCGCCAGCGGAACCCCGTCCAGGTCGGCGCACAGCCGGCTGACCGCGGCCCGGTTGGCGTCGGTGACCTGGAAGTCCGAGCGCACCGCGACGGCCCGCTCCCGCAACAGCTCGATCGCGTCCTGCGGCGGCAGGGGGGCGACGTCGAAGATGTGCTCGCCGGTGACGCCCAGCGTCTCCCGGCTGGTCGCCAGGATGTGCAGCTCCGGAACCACGGACAGCAGTGTCCCTGCCAGCTCGGCGCAGGCGTGCACCAGGTGCTCGCAGTTGTCCAGCACGATCAGCCCCCGGCGCCCGGCCAGACGGCCCGCGAGCTGCACCGGAACCGACAGGCTGCCCCGGTCCGGCGCCCCCAGCGCGGCTGCCACCGCTCCGGGGGCCGCCGCGGGCTCCCGCACCGGGGCCAGATCCACCAGCCACACCCCGCCCGGGAAAGCTCTCACCGACGCGGCGGCCGCTTCCAGCGCGAGCCGGGTCTTGCCCACGCCGCCGGTTCCGGTGAGCGTCACCAGACGCACCTCTCCCAGCAGGCGGCGGATCCTCACCAGTTCGCGCCCTCTGCCCACGAAGGAGGTGAGAGGTGCGGGCAGACTCGCATTCTGCGAGGTCACGACGGTCATCCAGCCGTCTCCCCTCGGCTCCGCACAGCCGGCCGCATGTCGGCGGGCGCCGATGGTCCGCACCTCCCGGCGCTCAACACTTCCGGTGCTCATCGGCGGACGACTCGGCACCGCGATCACACTGTCCAGATGGGCCGATAATTACCTTTTCGGCAGTCTAGTCCATGTCCGTGCGCGTCCGGAGCCGAGGGCCGCCTGCGCGCAGGGGCACGAAGCGGCCGGTGGCCGGGCGGAACTACCCTGGTCGGGTGCGTGACGAAACCCAAGCGAATTCCGCCGCCCCCGGTGACCGACTGATCCGTGCCGGGGCCGTCGTCTTCTTCGTCGGCGCCGTGGCCACACTGGTCACGGTCGCCCCCCTGTTCCTCGGCTCGACGCCTTTTCCGACGTACATGTTCGGACTGAGCATGCTCATGGGCGTCGGATTCCTGATCGCGGGCGCGGGCGTTCTGCGGTCCGTCGCCGCGGGCCGGCGTCAGGCACGGGCCGCGGCCCGTTAGGAGTCCGCCTTCTCGAGGTGCCCGGTCAGCCACGCGGGGAACTCGGTGAGGTCGGTGAGCACGACGTCCGCGCCGGCCGTCCGCAGGTCCTCCGCGCTGATCGGGCCCGTCGGCACGGTCACGGACAGGGCCCCCGCCGCCCGCGCGCCGAGGACGTCCCCGATGTGGTCGCCGACGTAGACGCTCGCCCCGTGCTCGCGCAGCGCCCGCGCCTTCTGCTCCGCCCACAGGTCGCCGACCACCGCGTCCGGCCGCAGGCCCAGGTGGTCGACCTGGAGCCGGGCGTTGGGCTCGTGCTTCGCGGTGACGACGATCGCCCGCCCGCCGGCCGCCCGCACGGCGGCGATGGCCTCCCGGGCGCCCGGCAGCGCGCTCGCGCCGGGGACGCCGTGCTCGGGATACAGCGAGCGGTACAGGTCGGCCATCGCGGCCACCCGGTCCGCGGGATACCAGTGGGCCAGCTCGGTCTCGGGCGGCGGCCCGAGGCGGGTGACGACCAGGTCCGCGTCGATGTACGTCCCCGTCCGCTCGGCGAGCGCCAGATAGGCGGCCCGGATGCCCGGCCGGGAGTCGATCAGGGTCATGTCGAGGTCGAAGCCGACGGTGAGGACGGGAGAGACGGTCATGGCGGCCATTCTGCCCGGGGGCCCGGACCGCCCGGCCGTCGCGTGCCCCCGGCCGCCGCGCCTCTCCGGCCTCCCCCGCGCCCACGCCCTCGCCCGCTGTCGCTATCGCTGCCGCTGTGAGCGCCAGGCCAGGAACAGGGCGGAGGCGACGGCGGCGCCCCTGATGACCCAGGGCCAGGTGTCGGCGATCGCGTCGCTCATGTGGCCCTCCGCGACCGGAGCGCCCCAGCGGCCCTCGGAGCGGCCCCACAGCCAGACCAGGCCGGCGGTGAGCGCGAGGCCGGGCAGCCAGAAGACCGCCGCCTTGGTCTCCCGCTCGGACAGCCGGCGCGAGGCGTAGGCGATGAGCCACCCCAGGATCAGGACGAGCCAGTTCCCGAGCGCCGCGCCCGCGACCAGGCAGCCCGCGGCGATCAGGAGGAGGGGGTTGGTCCAGCGGCGGGCCGGTGCGCCGGCGGCCCGCGGGAGACGCAGCCGACGGCGGCGGGCGGGGGCGGCGGGAACGCCGTCGTCCGGTGCGGCGCTCTCCTCGACGGCATCGGACTCGCCGTCGGCGTCGTCGTCGGCTCCCTCGGGCTTTCGGCTCGGCGGCGGCTTGAGCAGGTCGGGGATCTCGACCCCGCCGACGAACCCTGGAATGTCCTCGCCGGGGCCGAACGGGGTCGGCTCGTGCAGCCACCAGTCGGGAGCGGCTCCCCCGTCGCCCAGTTCGTGCGCGGGCGCGCGGTGCGGCGGGGACGCCGCGTCGGAGGGGATGCCGGCGGGCGGCGACGCGCCGGTGCGCGGGCGCGGCACGAGCCGCCGGATCCCCTTCGGCCGCTCGGTCCGCTCCTGCGGTTCCGGCGGTTCCGGCCGGCGCGTCTGCTTGGGCTGCTCCGGGTGTCCCGTCGTTTCCGGCTGTTTCTCTTGCTTCGGCTGTTTCTGCAGCCTCGGCTGCCTCTGTTGCCTCGGTGGTTTCGGCTGCGCGTCGCGGTCCCGCTGGACGGGCACGGAGGGCGTCGGCGTCGACGGCGTGCCGCCGCCCTCGGCCGCGGCCGCCACGAGGTCGTCGGGGCTGCCGAGGCGGTCGATGATGCGGCGGACGGCGGCGGGCGAGTCGACGGGCGACTTCGCCCGGCGCCGCTCGATCTCGTTGCGCAGCTCGGAGACGAGCCGCATCCGGGTGGCCGACGACAACTGCCGCTGCTGGGCGACGTCGCCGACGCGGCTCAGATACTCGTAGACGACTTGGTCGCTCTCGATCCCCACGCCGAAGACGCTAGTGCATCGGGGCCCGCGGGTCCCGGGACGACGGCCCCCGGAGACGTCAACCGGCTACCGTGGGCAGAATGAGCCCAGAGGACCAGTCGGCCCCCCGGTCCCTCGCGGAAGCGCTCCGCGCCCGGGACGACGCTTCCCTGGCCGCACTGCTGCGCGCCCGCCCCGACCTCATCACCCCGGTCCCCACCGACCTCACGCAGCTCGCCACCCGCGCCGGCACCCGTGCCTCCGTCGTCCGCGCGCTGGAGCGGCTCGACCGGTTCGTGCTGCAGACGGCGGAGGCGCTGGCCGTGGCCGGCGATCCGGCGACCCGCGAGGAGCTGTTCGGCCTGATGGCGGGGGACGCCCGCGACCAGGCCGTGGTCGCGGCCCTCCCGGGCGCGCTCGCCGCCTTGCGCGAGCAGGCGCTCGTGTGGGGCGCGGACGACCGCCTCCGGTTGGTGCGCACCGCCCGCGAGCTGCTGGCGCCGTCCCCGCAGCACCCGTCGCCCACGGGGCTCGGACCGAGCGTGCGGGAGACCACGGCGGGCATGTCGCCGGGCCGGATCCAGGAGATCGTGGCGACGGTGGGGCTGCCCTCGACGCACGACTCGGTCTCGGCCGTGGGCGCGCTCACCGCTCTGTTCACCCATCGCCGGAAGATGGCCGCACTGCTGGCGGGAGCCCCCGCCGAGTCCCTCGAGGTGCTGGAGCGCCTGGTGTGGGGACCGCCGTACGGTCAGGTCACGGCCGATCCGGCGGCGCGGCTGCGCTGGCTGCTCGACCGCGCCCTGCTGCTGCCGACGGCGCCCGGCACCGTCGTACTGCCCCGCGAGGTCGCCCTCCATCTGCGCAAGGGCCGCGCGCACCGCGCACCCGAACCGGCCCCGCCGGCCGTGGAGCCGCTCGCGGCGCACGCGCCCCAGGTGGTGGACGCGACGGCGGCCGGCCAGGCGTACACGGCGCTGGCGACCGTCGAGGAGCTGCTGAAGGACTGGGACGAGGGCGGCCCCGCGGTGCTGCGGGCCGGCGGGATCAGCGTCCGCGACCTCAAGCGGACGGCCGTCGCCCTGGACGTGGCCGAGCCGGTGGCCGCCTTCTGGGTGGAGCTGGCGTACGCGGCGGGGCTGCTCGCCTCGGACGGCGAGGCCGACGAACGGTACGCGGCGACCCCCGAGTACGACGAGTGGCTGGAGCGGCCGCCGGCCGAGCGGTGGGCGCAGCTCGCCGAGGCGTGGCTGGCGGCGACCCGGACCTCGGGGGTGGTCGGCGGCCGCGACCTCAAGGAGCGGGCGCTGTCCGCGCTCGGCCCCGGCCTTGACCGCTCGGCCGCGCCCGAGGTGCGCCATCGGGTGCTGACGCTGCTGGCGGGCCTGCCCGAGGGCGGCGCGCCGGACCCGCAGGCGGTGCTGGCCCGGCTGCGCTGGGAGCGTCCGCTGCGCGGCGCCCAGGGCGGCGCGCCGGGAGCGCCGGGGGCGCACGGCACGCAGGCGGCGGGCCCCGGTACACCGGGAGCGCACGGCGCGCCAGGGCATTCCGGGACCGCGCAGACCGCCGCGCAGGGGGACGAGGACCTCCGCTCCCGGCTCGCGCGCTGGACTCTGACGGAGGCCGAACTGCTGGGCGTGACCGGCCGGGGCGCGCTGTCGGCGCACGGTCGCGCGCTGCTCGGCGTGCCTCCCGCCGCCCGGGCCGCGCGGGCCGCCGCGGCCGCCGCTCCGGCCGGCCCGGGCGACAAACTGCCCGCCCACCACCGGGCCGCCACCGCCGTCGCGGCCCCCCTTTCGCCCCCCGAGCAGGCCGCCGCCGTCGCGGCCGCCGCACGGCTGCTCGCACCGCTGCTGCCGGAGCCGCTGGACCACGTGCTGCTCCAGGCGGACCTGACCGCGGTCGCCCCGGGTCCGCTGCGGCGGCCGCTGGCCGACGTGCTGAGCGTCCTCGCGGACGTCGAGTCCAAGGGCGGCGCGACCGTCTACCGGTTCACCCCCGGTTCCGTGCGGCGCGCCCTGGACGCCGGGCGCAGCGCCTCCGACCTGCACGCCTTCCTCGCCGAGCACTCCCGTACGCCGGTGCCGCAGCCGCTGACCTATCTGATCGACGACGTGGCGCGCCGGCACGGGCATCTGCGGGTGGGCGCGGCCTCCGCGTACGTCCGCTGCGACGACGAGACGATCCTCAACGAGATCCTCGCCGACAAGCGGGCCGCCGGACTGCGGCTGCGCCGTCTGGCTCCGACGGTGCTCGCGGCGCAGGCCGACCCGGCGGCGCTGCTGGACGGCCTGCGGGGGATGGGCTTCGCGCCCGCCGCCGAGTCCGCCGAGGGGGACGTCCTGATCACCCGCGCGCTCGCCCACCGCACGCCGCCGCGTACGGCCCCCGAGCCGGTGCCGGACGGGCCGCCGGTTCCCGACGGCACGCTGCTCACCGCGGCGATCCGCGCCGTCAGGGCGGGTGACGCGGCCGCGACGGCACCGCTCAGGGCGACGGAGGACGCCGCCCGGCTCGCCCCGGGCGAGCTGCCCCGCACCAGTTCCGCCGAGACGCTGGCCACCATGCAGGCCGCCGTCCTCACGGGCGGGGCGCTGTGGATCGGCTACGTCAACGCGGAGGGCTCGGCCAGTCAGCGCGTCATCGCGCCGGTGCGGGTGGAGGGCGGCTTCGTGACGGGGTACGACCACACGGCGGACGAGGTCCGCACGTACCCGCTGCACCGGATCACCGGAGTGGCGGAACTGGCGGACGACTGAGCCGACGGCGTCGGTGGCAGCGCGTCAGCGTCCCCCGCCGTCACGTCGGCGCCGGTGGAGGCGCGACGGCGTCGTCCGAGGCACGTCGGCGCCGGTGGAGGCGCGACGGCGTCGGCCGAGGCACGTCGGCGTCGGTGGCGGCGCGACGGCGTCGGCCGCCGTCGTGTCGTCGGCGGCGCGTCGGCGTCGGTGGCTCTGGCGGCTCAGCAGCCCCCGACGGAGGCGTCCGCCGGGAGGCCGAAGTGCGCGCGGGCCGCGGACTCCAGGGCGGCCGACGGCATCGGCTCGCGGAGTGAGGACCGGACGAGGACTCCGAAGTGGGCCCTCGTCCACCGGCCGTACCCCTCGCCGTCCGGCGGCTCCTCGCGGGAGACGACCCGATAGCCGCCGTCGGCCGCGGCGTCCCGCTGGAGCCGTACGACCTGCGGGTACTGTCCGGCGGCGCACTCCACGAGGCTCTGGTCGTGCACCCCGTACTCGACGCACAGCGTGTTGACGCCCGCTCGTATCTCCCCCGCGTGTTCCTCCAGCACCAGGGCCTCCGCATGGCAGAACCAGCGCGCCTTCCACGCGGGCGCGATCTCGCCGTCGTCGCTCCCCCGCGAGTCCGCCGCGACGCGGGCCTCGATCACCGGCCGCACCTCGGCCCACAGCGCCTCGTCGACCTCGGCGGGCCACATCACCCAGGTGCCGGTGGCGGCCAGCACCGCCGCGGCTCCGACGCCGACCGCCCCTCTGCGGAACGACAGGACCGACATACCGTGATGCTCCTCACCGCGTCGCGCCCATCGCGCCTGCTCGCCCGGTCAGACCCACGGAGGACGCCCAGGGTTGCCCGCTGCCCCGAGGCGGACCGGAGTCCGCCCACGCAGCGGACCGCCGTCCCGGCACGTCGTACGGCACACTGGAGGTTTGGCCGGTGCGGAAGGGATGGCGTACGTGAACGGACCGCTGATCGTCCAGTCGGACAAGACTCTGCTCCTGGAGGTCGACCACGAGCAGGCGGACGACTGCCGTCGCGCCATCGCGCCCTTCGCCGAGCTGGAGCGGGCGCCGGAGCACATCCACACCTACCGGGTGACGCCGCTGGGCCTGTGGAACGCGCGAGCGGCAGGGCACGACGCCGAGCAGGTCGTGGACGCGCTCGTGCAGTACAGCCGTTACCCCGTGCCGCACGCGCTGCTCGTCGACGTCGCGGAGACGATGGACCGCTACGGGCGGCTGACGCTGAGCAAGCATCCGGCGCACGGGCTGGTGCTGACCACCACCGACCGGCCGGTGCTGGAGGAGATCCTGCGCTCGAAGCGGGTCGCGCCGCTGGTCGGGGCCCGGCTCGATCCGGACACCGTCGTCGTGCACCCCTCCGAGCGCGGGCAGATCAAGCAGACGCTGCTGAAGCTGGGCTGGCCGGCCGAGGACCTCGCCGGGTACGTCGACGGCGAGGCGCATCCCATCGAGCTCGCCGAGGACGGGTGGGCGTTGCGCCCGTACCAGAAGCAGGCGGTGGAGAACTTCTGGCACGGCGGCAGCGGCGTCGTGGTGCTGCCCTGCGGTGCGGGCAAGACGCTGGTCGGGGCCGGGTCGATGGCGCAGGCGAAGTCCACGACGCTGATCCTCGTCACGAACACGGTTTCGGCGCGGCAGTGGAAGCACGAGCTGGTGAAGCGGACCTCGCTGACCGAGGACGAGATCGGCGAGTACAGCGGGACGCGCAAGGAGATCCGCCCGGTCACCATCGCCACCTACCAGGTGCTGACGACCCGGCGGAAGGGCGTCTACCCGCACCTGGAGCTGTTCGACTCCCGTGACTGGGGTCTGATCGTCTACGACGAGGTGCATCTGCTGCCGGCGCCGGTCTTCAAGTTCACCGCCGACCTCCAGGCGCGGCGGCGGCTCGGTCTGACGGCGACGCTGGTCCGCGAGGACGGCCGCGAGTCGGACGTGTTCTCGCTCATCGGGCCGAAGCGGTTCGACGCGCCGTGGAAGGAGATCGAGGCGCAGGGCTACATCGCGCCCGCCGACTGTGTGGAGGTCCGGGTCAATCTCACCGACTCGGAGCGCCTCGCGTACGCGACCGCCGAGGCGGAGGAGAAGTACCGCTTCTGCGCGACGACGGCGACGAAGCGGAAGGTGACGGAGGCGCTGGTGCGGCGGTTCGCCGGGCAGCAGATCCTCGTCATCGGGCAGTACATCGACCAGCTCGACGAGCTCGGCGAGCACCTGAACGCGCCGGTGATCAAGGGCGAGACGTCGAACGCGCAGCGCGAGAAGCTCTTCGACGCCTTCCGGGAGGGCGAGATCAGCGTGCTGGTCGTGTCGAAGGTCGCGAACTTCTCGATCGACCTTCCCGAGGCGACGGTGGCCATCCAGGTGTCGGGCACCTTCGGGCATCCACCACGACCTGTTGCTCCGACCGGCTCACCTGCACCCGCGGCCGCCGAGCCGCCACGTGCTCGCGGGCCCGCCGCGCGATCTGCCGGACCGCGGTCGCGGACTTCCCGACGGCCCCGGCGATCTCGCCGTACGGCATCTCGAAGACCTCGCGGAGCACGAACACCGCCCGCTCCGTCGGTCCGAGCGTTTCCAGCACGGTGAGCATCGCGATCGAGACGCTCTCCGCGAGTTCGACGTCCTCGGCGACATCAGGGCTGGTCAGCACAGGCTCCGGCAGCCACTCGCCAACGTATTCCTCGCGGCTGCGCGACAACGAACGCAGGCGGTTGAGCGCTTGCCGTGTGACGACCCGAACAAGGTACGCCCGTGGGTCACGCACCTGCGAGTGGTCGGCGTCGACCCACCGCAGCCAGGACTCCTGCACCACGTCCTCCGCGTCGGCCGCCGACCCGAGCATCTCGTAGGCGACCGTGAACAGCAGGCTGCGATGGGCGACGAAGGCGTTCTCGGTCATGCCGACGACGCCACGCGGGTCTCGGGACGCGTGGCCAGCGGAATCTCGCACGCGTCGGAGAAGCCCTGCGAGCTGATCCCGTTCGCGTTGTTGTTCCTGGTCGCCATGTTGACGAAGGCGACGTAGGCAGTGAGCTCGACCATCGCCGCCGGGCCGAGCCGGTCGAGCAGGCTCGCGTACATTTCGTCGGTGACGGTCGGCGGCGTGTGCGTCATGGCCTCGGCGTACTCGAGGACGTCCCGCTCCAGCGGGGTGAACGCCTCTGACTCCCGCCACCTCGGCACCTGGCTCGCCTTGGCCAGGTCGAGGTTCTGGTTCTGCGCCTGGAAGTAGCCGACGTCGAGGCACCAGCTGCAGCCGACCTGCGCCGCGACCGCCATGTGCGCGAACGACTTGAGGCTCGCGTCGGCCTCGTGCCACTCGGCCAGCTTGGCTGAGAACTCCAGGTTGGACGTGGCGACCTTGGGGCTGTGCCACACCACTTCGACGGGCTCGGCAACAGCACCTAGCTGCTTGATCATGTTTTCGCTGAGCTCGGTGGGGAGCTCGGCTTTCGGAACGCGCAGTGCCATGGTGTCCTCCTTGGACGTTGGCTTGTCAGGCATGAAGACACCGCCGGGCCCATGATTGTGACAACCGCCTGCACCGCCGCGCACGGAGATCCGCAAGGTCGGAGAAGCGTCCGGCAGGGGGTGTCAGCGCTTCGGCATGGGAGGCAGTTCGGCGTGCGTGACCGTGTAGCCGCCCTTGGTCACCGGGGCGTACGGCGCGGGGGCCATACAGGTGCCGACAGGGGCTTCCGCAGGTTCGGTGTCGCCGCCCGGCAGCAGGTTCGCACCGTTCCAGGAGAAGCCCACGCGGTCGTCGGAGCGGCCCTTGTCCCCTCCGCCGTCGTAGACGCTGAACCCGACCCGCTTGCCGAGTTCGTCCGGGCCGCCCGGGCCCACCTTGGTGACGACCGCTGTCAGCGTCGCTGTGCGGGGGCCGGTGACCAGGCAGTCCACGACGGCTTCGGACGTGTACGTCGTGTTGCGCTCGGCAGAGTAGTGGGACACCGTGACTGTGCCCCGGGCATCGGTCGGAAGCCCCGTGGGGATCCCGGGCAGAGGCCGGCTGTACGGGGCCGCGTGCGCGTCGAAGCTGAACGTGCGGACGTCGTGGTCCTGGTAGTAGGGAAGGACGAACTCTGCGCGCCCCGTGACGCTCGCGTACGCGGTCTTGTCCGCACGCTGCTCGGAGGAGGCGACGGGGGCGGAGCTCAGGGGCAGGCCGACGAGGAGGGCGGCGAGTACGGTGGTGAGTACGGCGGGGAGGGCTGACGTCCTGGGGCGGGGCAGGGAAGTCATCGCGGTCTCCTGGTGATGAGGGCCCGTTGATCGGGCAGACCCATCCTCGCGCCCGTCCCCGCCCGGGCCATCCGCCGCGATCCGTATCTCACCGCAGGCCCGTCTCAGACCCGAGACCGACCGGCTTCACCCCCGGGTCGCACATGCCACGCCTTACCGCGCAAAGTCGCTCGGCCGTGCGAGTTCGTACGCCCACGGCAGTCGGGCTCGGCGCAAGCCTCTTCCTCGGCTCCGGCCACAACGAGTCATCGGCCTCGGTGAACTCGCCACACAGGAACCACTGTTCCTGCCCGGAGAGTGCCCTGCCCCCGCTCGCTCGCTCGCCCGCCGGCCGGTCCGGCATCACGGTCCTCACCGCACGGTGTCGAGGACGGCGGGTGCGGGCCTCACTGTTCCCGGCGCGCCAGCCCTCGCCGAAGTCCGTCCAGAACGTCCCCGACCGTCTTTCGGCCGATGGCTGTCATGGTGAACCCCGTGGAGCCGTGGAACGTCCCCGGGTAGAGGTGCAGCTCGGTCGGGACTCCGGCCTGCGTCAGCCGCTGCGCGTAGTGCAGCCCTTCGTCGCGCAGGGGATCGAACTCGCAGACTTAGACGAACGCCCGGGGCAGCCCGGAGACGTCCCCTGCGCGAGCCGGGGCCGCGTACGGCGAGACGTCGCGGCCGCCGCGGTGCTCCTCGCCGCCGAGGCAGTGATTCCAGCAGATCTCCGCGATGGGACGGCTTCACACCGGGGTGTCGGTGAAGGCCCGCATCGAGGGCGTCGCCAGCCGGTCGTCCAGCTTGGGGACGCCGAGGTACTGGAAGCAGAGAGCCGGGCCACGGCGGTCACGGGCCAGCAAGGTGACGGCCGTGGCGAGCCCGGCGCCCGCGCTGTCCCCGCCGACGGCGAGACGGGCCGGGTCGATGCCCAGCTCCGCCGCATGCGCGGCCGTCCACACCAGTACGGCGTAGGAGTCCTCCAGCCCGGCCGGAAAGGGGTGTTCCGGGGCGAGCCGGTAGTCCACCGAGACGACCACGGCACCGACCTGCTGCTCCTGCAGACCCGGGGGCGCGTCTCCCACGTCGAGCTCGCCGAGCTGCTGGGGGTCTCCGTCCGCACCGTCCACCGCGACGTCGAGGCGCTCTCCGCGGCCGGCGTCCCGGTGTGGACGGAGCGCGGACGCAGCGGCGGGGTGCGGCTCCTGCCCGACTACCGCACCGACGTCACCGGTCTGACCCATGACGAGGCACGCGCCCTGTTCGTGCTCGCGGCAGAGGGCACCCACGACGCCCTGGGGCTGGGCGAGGCGATCGGCTCCGCCCTGCGCAAGGTGATGGCCGCGCTGCCCGCCCCGCATCGCGACGACGCCGAGCGCACCAGCCAGCGCATCCTCGTCGACCCGGCCCGCTGGATGCACGGCACCGAGACGGCCCTCGACACGGACCTCGCCCAGCTGCAGCACGCCGTCTTCGCCGACCGGCGGCTGACGCTGATCTAGCGCAGCGGCAACGCCCGCACCCCGCGCAGTCACACCGTCGACCCGTACGGGCTGGGCTGGTCAGCAAGGCCGGCATCTGGTACTTGGTAGCCGACCGGGAGCAGGAACCCCGGCTGTTCCGCACCGACCGCATCCAGTCCGCCGAGGTCACCGACGAGCCCGTCCGCCGCCGCCCCGGCCAGGACCTCGCCACCGTCTGGACTCTGCTGCGCGAACGCTTCGAAAACCTGCCGGACGGCATCCGGGTCCGCTGCCGGGTGCGCCGCGCCCAGCTGGAGATCTTCCAGCGGCTCTTCTCCTCCCACCTGGCAGCCCCGCCTCAACCCGTGGACGACGACTGGGCCCACGCCGAGCTCGCCTTCCGCGAACTGCCCGACATACGCGCGCTGCTCTCCCTCGGCGCCAGCGTCGAGGTCTACGACCCGCCCGAGGCCCACGCCGAACTCACCGCCGTCGCAGTCGAACTGGCAAAGCTGTACGAGGGAACGCGATCCGAATGAGGGGCTGGCCCCCGCTGACCCGGACCAGGGAGGCTGACTGCACTCCGAATCCCTCATCGCCAGGGCCGCCGCCCCCCCCTGGTCCGACGCCTCGCCCGCAAGGGAGCCACCACCAGCTGGCCGAGCAAGCCGCCGCTGGCCGGCTGACGCTGCCAGGCGCTATCAGGTGCCTGATCAGCCCGGCAGCAGACTCAAGGCCGCGTCGTTACTGCAAAATCTGTCGTCGCAGCAGAGCTGTGGGCAGGTCACTTAAGATCATTGCGGACGGAACGCTCACTCCTAGTGAGCGATGATCCCACCGGCTTGGGGCCTGCCATGATCAAAGAGTCGCTTCAGGAGCTCATGTCGACCGCGTTCGGTGCTTGGACTCCGAAAGACGGATGCACTGACGCCGAAGTCACGACTGCCGTGGATCGCTTGGGCATCAGCCTGCCGGACGCCTTGCACGACTACTACGCTGCCGCCGGTCGGCACCCGCAGCTGATGGGCATGAGCAGCCAACAGCACACCTTCTGGGTGAGCGGTCCAGAGGACCTGAACGTCGAGGACGGACATCTGGTCTTCAGCGGGTATCACCGAGGGACCGCCCAACTGAGCGTGCGCCCGGACGATTTCGGTTGGCCCGACCCCAGGGTCCGTGGCCGGAGAGAGCCGGGCGGGACGTGGTACAGCGAATCCCGGAGACTGTCGTCCTTCCTGATCAATGTCGCCGGCATGCAGGCCGTTGAGTCGCTTCCGCATCAGGCGACGTGCCGTATCCGTGAGCGGCAACTGGGGATCATTGAGTCAGTGCTCGGTTACCTGGGCTCTCGCGATATGCAAAAGGGCGGTCACTGGCTGAGCTTCATCGACCCATCGATGCGCATTGTGGCCAGCTATTCCTACCTCACCGAAACTCTCCGCGTCGCGGCCGTGGACCCTACCGCACTCGAAACCCTGCACGAGCGTTCAGGTTGGCCCCTCGAACCGGCATGAAGCCGAGAAACGGCCACCCGCCGCTTTGACGCGGGCGGCCTGCGAGAGACCTGAGGTGCTCGACCGGCGCTTGCACCACCTGGGGTCGAGCCCTCACCACCAGCAGAGTTGGAGGCGGAGCCTTACGAAGCACTGCTGACCTCCGCTTTTCGGTTGGGAGTGATCAGCCGGGTTGATCGCGGCGAACCGTGGTTGTTTGCCGCTTGCCGTCGGGCGGGCATAGCTGAAGCCCGACGCTCGGGTCGGGTGCTCCAGTTCCTCGGGTCGTGGGTGGGCGGGGACGGTGCGCCGGTCAGGTCGCTGGCCGTGGCAGGGTGGCGAGGCGGGCGAACGCTCTGACGAGCTCGTCTCGCCAGGGCCAGGTAGCGGGGATCCCAGGTGAAGGCGGCGGCCGCCGCGGGTGATGCGAGCGGCTGCGTGCAGCAGCCGGTAGCGGAGCTTCTTCGGCTCGGCGGAGGCCAATTCGTCATCCAGTAGCAGAACTTGGGTCCAGGCGAGTAAGTCGACTGCGGTCAGAGCCAGCTCCAGCCAGGCAGCGTTGATGGCGAAGTGGCGGGAGGGGGAAGCGGCCGAGACCGGTGTTCTTGCCGCAGCGGATGCGGTCCTCGAGGCGGGCGTGCACACGGTGGCGGACCTCCAGATGCTGCAGGGAGCCTTCGCCGTGGGGGGTGTCGGTGAGGAAGACCTGGTGGCGCATGCGCTCGTTGAGATCGAACAAGGACAACTGGGCGCCGGGATGTGGGCGCTCGCGCCGGACGATGATCCGGGTGCCGTCCGAGTGGTCGGCCAGGTCCATCGTTCCGGTCAGTTCTGCCACTTCGGCGCCGGTGCGCAGGGTGCCGTCCTGCTCCAGCGCGGGGTGCCACAGGTGGTCGGGCAGGGCACGGATTGCGCGGCGGACCGGTTCGGTGACGGCGTATCCGACGGAGAAGAAGGTATGGAGTCCCCGCTCGCGCAGTGCTCGGACGTGGGCGAGGAAGACTTTCGCGCCTCCGGCGCTGTCGGTGCGGATGAGGATGTCGGTGCCGTGGCGGTGGGCGTCGGGGATCTGGGCCAAGGCAGCGTCCAGGACTGCGATGTGGTCGGCGGCGGTGTTGGCGCCGGCATTGCCCGGCCGCAGTACCCCGGCCAGGGCTTCGCCGGTGTTGTCCAGGAAGCACGGCAGCGGTGATAGCCGAAGCCGCGCTTGTAGGTTGCCGCTGCCTGCTCCTTCTCCGAGTGGCAGGTGACGAGGGTGGCGTCGAGGTCCGCGACCAGGCTCGGCAGGTCGCGGCCACCGGCGCGGGCTGCGGGTATGCCGCCGGTGGTCTCGGCGGCGTGGAGCCAGGCGATCTCCCGGGCGACGGCTCTCGCCGAGCGCAGGCGAGTGAGTGCGGCCGGACCGATGTCCGCGAGTAGGCGCCAGGCGGTCGCAGTGGAGGCAGCAGGGCCAAGTCCGCTATTGCTTCGCCACCGTCGGCGAGCATCGCCGCCAGATCGACCGCGATCCGCCCGGGGTCGTGCCCGGTATCGCGCGGTCGCAGCCTGCGCAGCCCGTTCGTGAACGCTCCGGTCAGGCGGATGCTGTCGGCGAGATCGGCCAGCAAGCGGGACCCAACATGGCTGACCACCCCGCGGCCGTCGGCCGACACGACAAGCTTGACGCGTAGGCTAAAGCATTCTTTCACTCCGGCCGACGCTGGCGTATCACTTCACGGGCACTTTCATTCTGAACAATTTCTCTGCATTTCGGAATGCAATCTTTTCCTTGTCTTCGCGTGGCAAATCGACTCCGCGGAACCAGTCGGTCTGCTCCTTTATGTCCGCGAACGGGTAGTCGGTTGCGAACATCACTCGATCCACGCTTATGTACTTCAGCAGGAGATCGAGCAGTTCGGTCTGCGGGAATGCGCTGGTTGTGACCCAGAAGTTGTCCTGGAAGTATTGCCCGATGGGCTTCTCGAGTGAGTCTTTGGTCGGCTCGCCCATGTCATTGACGATCCGCTCGTAGTAGAAGGGAAGACCTTCGCCCATGTGGCCGATGATGATTTTCAGTTTGGGGTATCTGTCGAAAACCCCGTACGTGATCATCCGAATGCATTGGGTCAGCACCTCCTGGTGCCAGCCATATCCAGACCCACTGAAAATGTGGTCTTGGTACTCTTCCGTGTATTTAGACCGTGTGGTGCTGTAGTAGATCTTGAAGACCTCGTCAGCTGGATAGCCGGGATGCAGGTAGATCGGCACATCGAGAGCCACGGCACGTGCCAGCACAGGCTCGAAATCGGGATGATCGAGATACTTCTTCGCAATGTGTCCGTTGGTCAGTGCGCCCAAGAAGCCATCTTCCCGAACCGAGCGTTCCAATTCGTCCGCAGCCGCCTCCGGGCTCTGTAAGGGCAAAGTGGCGAAAGCCTTGAAGCGGTCCGGATATTTGCCGATCGGCCCGTCTGCAAGTTGCCGGTTAAGATGATAGGCAAGGTCGATGCCCCTCTGCCCAGGGACATTTTGCACGGAGGGTGTATGGGCAGAGAGGATTTGAACGTTGAGTCCCCCCGCATCCATATCGCCGAGGCGGCGTTGGCCCAGATCCGAAAGACCAATTTCCTCAAGGAACGCTATGTGATCCTGATTGATGGAGTTCAACTTCAACAACGTGGGGGTCGAAAAGGTCTCCTCCGCGCCGATGAAGGGCAGGTCCTGGTCCCGCCGTGAAATGTCCGAAGTCTCGTTCTCGCTTGCTTCCGAGAGAATGGCGTGCGTGGACAAGCCGGCGCCAATGCCAAGTGCCGTGCTGGCGGTGAGAAAGCCGCGGCGTCCCATGGGCTTCATGTCAGTCCCTCTCTTCAGGCGTTTGTGTGGTGGGGTATCCGTACGGCATCCGTCTGCGAGATGCTTCAGGGGGTCTTCGCGTCCTGCTCGCGCACCGCGGCAGCGCTCAGGTCGGGGAACCGCTCGCCGGTGCGCAGCGGCTGTGGTGGAGCTGACGACCGCCCGCGTGCGCGCTGTTCGGGCCTTCCGTGGCGGGCCCCGCACTGTTGTCGGCGTGTGACCCCGCATGCGGCGACAGGGAACGGTGTCGCCAGCGCCCTGGTGGCTCCCCCGAACCTCCGCAGTGGACTATCAAGTTCCGGCATAGCCCCAACGCTAGGCCCGATTCCGTTCTGTTTCGTCATACTGCGGTCGTCATCCCTCGGGAGACAGGCGGTACGACGTTACTCCGACGGGAGTACGCTCCGGATCGCCGTTGGACACCCACACGAGAATCAAGACCCGTCGCAACTGGGCCCCGAAGTACAGAGATGGGCCGGGCTGCGCTTTCCCCGATGGTGCTGCGTCGACTGCTATCACTAGCCTTCTACATACGGGTTGCATCGCTTATCCGCATGCCTACTTCCTACCGAGTGAACCTGAGACGAACGCGACGGCGTCGGCCCGTCGAACTCCGCGCGGACAAGGCGTATTTCTCCGCCGAACATCTCACCCGGCTGCGTGAGCGAGGGCTCGTCCCGCGCATCGCGCGTCCCGGGATGGAATCGAGCGAGCGGCGGCCGGCACCGCTGGAAGACCGAGCGGTCGATCGCCTGGCTGTTCGGCTTCCGCCGGCTCACCGCCCGGTACGAGCGAAAGCGATCTCACTTCCTCGCCTTTCTCGGCCTCGCAGCCGCCCGCACCCGCTACAAGAAGCTCGCGAAACCCCTACCTGAGACATCCTCCAACGCCGAGGCACACGTGATGGTGCGCGCCCTCGGCCGGCTACGGCACCGAATCTGACGGCCGGCGGCACGTATCAGGTGGTCGAGGCAACTGCTCGGGTGACGGCCGTGATCGCCGGGGTGGGGCGGCCGGGGAGCCGCGCCACGAGAACCCGGCGGATCTCGGGAGGCGCGCCTTCGACGTGCAGCAGGCTCACCCCGGGCGGCAGCACCGGCGAGAGCCGCGAGGGCACCGTTGTCACCCCGAAGCCACCGGCGACCAGCTGAAGCTTCGTCAGCCAGTCGCGCGCGCAGTGGACGACGTCCGGCCGTCCGGGCAGGCCAGGCCAGACGCCGAGCAGTGGCTCGGCGTTCGACGTCGGGGCGGCAATCCACGGGGCGTCGATCAATTCGTCGACGTGCACCTCGGTGCGGTCGGCGAACTCTCCGGTCGAAGGCACCGCCACGACGAGCTCGGTGTCCATCACGGTCTCGACGTGCAGGCGCGGCGACTCGCCGTCCAGAGGCCGGTGGGGCGGGCGGGACGTCAGCACGGCAAGGTCGATCGAGCCCGCGCGCAGTGCCCGGACCAGGGAGGGCGTGGTGCCCTCGGTAGTCGTCACCGTGATCTGCGGGTCGGTTGCCGCGAGGCGGGTGAGTGAGAGAGGCAGGATGGCCGCGCCCGCGCTCAGGAACAGTCCTAGCCGCACCAGTTCGGTACGCGGGACGGTGCCGGTGAGGTCGCGCTCGGCCGCCGTCAGACAGTCCAGGATCGTGCGAGCGTGGCGCAGCAGAGTCAGACCCGCGGGGGTGAGCCGCACTCCGTCAGGGCGGCGTTCGAACAGGGCGGTGCCCGCGCTTCGTTCGAGGGCGGCGGCCTGGCGTGAGACCGCCGACTGTGTGTAGCCGAGCCGGGTGGCTGCTGCGGTGAAGCTGCCGGACTCGGCGATCTGCCGCAGGACTCGTAGGCCTGTGCTGGAGATGTCCATGCGAGCTACGCATACCACAGATGCCTGATCGTCGCTTCCTGCATGCCCGCCGGGTTCCTAGTGTCGATCCCGACGAACACGGACGAACACGGAGGTCATCACGTGCGAGCAGCAGTTCTGACGCAGTTCGGTGCCCCGCTCACGGTGCGGGAGGTCCCCGATCCCGAGGTCGGCGGCGGCGAGGTGGTGGTCGAGGTCCTCGCCGCCTGCGTGGCGCCTTACGCGGTGGAGGTCTTCAGCGGCGAGCGGAACTACCCTCTGGTCCCTCCCGTCGTGCCTGGGGTCGGCGGCGTGGGGCGGATCGTCCACGTGGGCCCCGACGCCACCCGGCTGCGCCCCGGCGACCTGGTGTGGTGCGACTCGACGGTGCGCTCGCGGGATGACGCCCTGACGCCCGACATCGCGCTCCAGGGCTGGAGTTCCCGCGGCGAGGGCGGTGCGCGCCTCGCCCGGTACCTGCACGACGGGTCGTTCGCCGAGCTCATGCGGGTCCCGACGGAGAACGTCTTCCCGCTCCCCGCAGCGGCGGGGGACGACCCGGCCCGCTGGGCCGCGCTCGGCGTGCACGTCATCCCTTACGGCGGGCTGCTGGCCGGCGGGCTCGCAGCCGGTGAGACGCTGCTCGTCAGCGGGGCCACGGGCAACCTCGGCAGCAGTGCGGTCGCGGTGGCGCTTGCCATGGGGGCGGGCCGCGTGGTCGCCCCAGGCCGCAACCATGCCGCGCTCGACCTCCTCACCGACCGGTTCGGTCCGCTCGTGCGCCCGGTTCCGCTCACCGGGGACGAGACCGGCGACCGCGCGGCGATGTCCGCGGCGGCCGACGGCCCGATCGACATGGTGATCGACCTGCTACCCCCGAGCACACCCGCCTCGGCAGCGCGCACGGCAGCCGTGACCGTGCGCGAATACGGCCGCGTCGTTCTCATGGGCGGCGTCGGCATGCTCGGCGGCGACGACCTCGCCCTCCCGTACCCATGGATCATGCGCAACTCGATCACCGTGCGCGGCCAGTGGATGTACCCGCGTACAGCGAACGTCGGCATCATCCGGATCCTCGCCTCGGGCGCCATGGACCTCGCCACCGAACGGGTCCGGTCGTTCGGCCTCAGCGCCGTCAACGAGGCCGTCATGTACGCCGCCTCGCATGGCGGTCCGTTCGACCGCACCACCCTCACCCCACCGGCTCGCTGACACGACCGACTGATCCCCACGTGTCAGCGCCACGTCCCCGCCCTCACAAGCGCAGGCCGCCAGCCATGCTGTTGCTGTTTCTCGCGAACAACCATGAGCCTCAAGATCACCAACGGCTGCCCGAGCGGACGAAGATTCGCTGCGGGCGGGATGGGGGAGGTCGCGGGGGAACCGGTCGCCGTGAAGGTGATCCGGCCCGAGCGCACGGACCCGCACACCCGCGCCCGCTTCGAAGGCGAGGCGACCATCGCGCGAACGGCGGCGGTGCCGGCACCGGCGTTGCCGGGCCTGACTGATCGTTTCAGAATGAGTTGAGTCGCCGGGTGCGTGCTGATCTTGTTCCGGACGACCTGTGGGAGCGGGTGGCGCCGCTGCTGCCACCCACTCCCCGACGACGCCATCGCTGTCCCGGACGACTGCGCGTTCCGGACAGAGCAGTCCTCGCCGGAATCGTGTACGTGTTGCGGACCGGCATTGCCTGGCGCGACGTGCCGGCCGAGACCGCCGGCTGCGGGACTGAGCCGAGGCCGGCGTCTGGCCACGCAGTAAGTGCCCGAAACGGGACGTGTGTCAGGCGCCAGGGCGAGCACGCCACGCATCCTGGAGCGCCGGCTGCACGTCTTCCCCGAGGACGAGGTGTGTCGTCCTGCCCGGCAGGGTGGGCAGCTCAGCCCAGTGAGTCACCGTGTCATCGTCGGCAAGACCGTAGGGCAGACGGACATATCCGTCAGAGTCGACGAAGCAGTCCCTGTGTTCCGTTCCGTCCTCACTGAAGTGCCGAGTCGTGAAGTACATCGGCCTTACCAGCCAGAATGCCTCCTCCACCGCGTTCTCGGACTCAGCGCTGTCGGCTGGGTACCGGCCCGTGATCGCCGCTGCCACCGGTACACCGTCCCGCGGCAGTCTTTCACGTGCGTCAATCCAGGTCGTCTGGGTGTTCTGATTCGCCATCCCTCTCCTCGGTCAAGCGCTCGGATGCCTGTTTTCCGCCCGTGCGCCCGCACATCGGCAAGACCGTTGTACCGATCTCGGCATCCGGTAGGACTGCCCAGCGCTTGCGCAGGTTGAGTGAGCCGGGACGAACGCGGACCGAACACTTTCGACTGCCTGCCCTCCCTCTCGGATCGCCCAGGGGGTAGCCGAAGCCGCGCTTGTAGGTCGCCGCTGCCTGCTCCTTCTCGGAGTGGGAGGTGACCCAGGCGGTGGCTCTGGCCGAGCGCAGGCGCGCGAGTGCAGCCGAATGATGCCGGCCAGCAGGCGCCAGGCGGTCGGAGCGGAGGCCCGTACGAGGTTCTGGTCGTCGGCCGGCAGTACGCGGATGGTCATCGAACCTTGTCCTCCCGGGACAGCGGGAGTGTGGCGGTCACCTCGAAGCCCTCGGCGGGCCCTGGGCCGGCGTCCAGTGTGCCGCCCACGCTACGGGCCCGCTCCCGCATTCCGATGAGCCCGAACCCCGGCGTGCCGTCGGACGGGCCCACTTCGCCGCCCGTGCCGTCGTCCCCGCCCGTCCCGTCGTCCCTGACACTCACCCGCAGTGCGCCGTCCGCGGTCCACAGACCCACCCGCACGGTGAGGTCCTCGCGGCCGCCGTGACGTACGGCGTTGGTGAGCGCCTCCTGCACGATCCGGTACGCGGCGGCGCCCACGGAGGGCGGGATGTCGTCCGCGTGGACGGACAGTTCGACCTTGGCCCCGGCCACCCGGCCGGTCTCCGCGAGATCGGCCAGTCCGTCGATGCCGGGCAGCGGCCCCCGCATGTCCTCGGCCCCGGAAACAGAACCGGGCACGGAACCGGGCCCCGGATCCGCGCCCACTCCCACGACCGTGTCATGCGCCCGCAGCACCTCCAGCGTCGTACGCAGTTCCTCCCGGGTGATCCGGCAGGTCCCCGCGATGTCGTCCAGTGCCTGGGCGACGGCCTTGCGGTCGAGGCGCTCGGGGTCGGCGGTGAGGACGTGGGCCGCCACGGACGTCTGCACGCCGATGAGCGTGATGCTGTGGGCGAGCAGGTCGTGCAGGTCACGGGCGATCCGCAGCCGTTCCTCGGCGACGCGGCGCCTGGCCTCCTCCTCCCGGGTGTGTTCGGCCCGTTCGGCCCGCTCGACGATGGAGGCGACGTACAAGCGGTAGTAGCGGACGGCGATACCGGTGAGCAGGACCGCGATGATCCAGCCGGAGATCTCCAGGGACTCCAGCGCCTCCATCGGGTTGACGAGGTCGTTGCCGATCGCTGTCAGGCCGAGGACGGCGACACCGGTGAGCAGCGTGCGCCGTACGGCGCCCGTCGCCGCGACGGTGTAGAGCGCCAGGACGGTCGCGGGGATGGGTGGGGCGGGGTTGTAGTCGAGGGCCTGGTACGGAGCCACGCAGGCCGCCATCCCGAGCAGGGCCACCACCGGACGGCGCCGCCGCCATACGAGGGGCACGTGCCCGGCGAGCAGCAGCGTCCAGCTGAGATGGTCGGGCCGGGTCCCTTCACCGCCCATACGGGCGAGGACCACGGCGAGCACGGCGACGCACAGGGCGAGGACCGCGTCGTTGCGGGTGCGGTGCGGTGCGGTCAGCGGTTCGCGGTGGATGGCGGACATGATGCGCTCGGCGTGCCGGGACCGCCCGCCGCCACCGGCCGCCGTCTCCGCCGCCGACCGGTCGCGTACCCCTGTGGTCGTTCCCCGATCTTCCACGGCTCCATCTTCCGGTACTCGTACGGGAACCCGGGCGCCTCTACGGAAGGGGAGGCGCCTGGGTGGCCCCGCAGGATCAGGGTGCACGATCAGGGTGCTCGATCAGAGCGTTCGATCGAGGCCTTCGGACAGCGTGCTCAGGGTGCACTGACGGTTTCCGGCTGCCGGGGCGGCTCGGTCGGTCCGCCCCTTCCGCTCGACCGGGCCGGTTCGGCCGGCCCGGGCTGCCGTGAGAGCACGCCCGGCCACCACACCTTCCGGCCCAGGGCGACGCTGGCACTGGTCACCAGATACGTCCGTACGAGGAAGGTGTCGAGCAGGACGCCGACGGCGATCACGAAGCCGAGCTGGACCAGCTGCACCAGGCCCATGTTCGTCAGCACGGCGAAGGTCGCGGCGAGGACGAGTCCGGCGGAGGCGATGACGCCGCCAGTGGTGCGCAATGCGGTGAGTGCCGCCGTGGCCGGTTCCGCACCCGCCAGGGACTCCTCCCTCATCCGGTGCATGAGGAAGATGCCGTAGTCGACGCCGAGGGCGACCAGGAACACGAAGGACAGCAGTCCGAGCCCCGGATCGGTGCCCTTGAGGCCGAGAAGCGGTTCGAAGACCAGTCCGCCGATTCCGAGAGAGGCGCCCCACACCGCGACGACCGCGACCACCAGGAGCAGCGGTGCGACCAGACTCCGCAGCAGCCCGATCAGGATGAGCAGCACGGAGACGAGGACGAGCGGTACGACGATCTTCGTGTCCCGTGCGTTGGTGTCCTCCAGGTCGATCTGCTGGGCGCTGTCCCCGCCGACGTAGGAGCCCTTCAGTTCGTTCCGCAGGGACTTGATGGTGGCGGTCTCCCCCGCCGACTGGGGTGCGCTCTTCGCGAAGACGGAGATCTCGGTCCAGCCGTCTCCGGTACGGCCCTTCTCCGCGCTGCCGACGCCCGGTGTGCCGCGGACGGTCGCGAGGGTCTCGTCGGCGCGGTCCTGTGGGGTGATCACGTCGATGGGCTGGCTGCCCTGCCCGGGATAGGCCTTGGCAGCGGTCTCCATCGCGACTACGGACTCCGGCTTCTTGACGAAGGAGTCCTCCTGCTTGAGCGCTCCCGGCAGGTTGAGTGAGCCGAGGGCCAGGGCGCCGAGCAGGACGGCACCGCTCGCGAGTACGGTCAGCGGCCTGCGTCCGGCAGAGCTGCCCATCGCCGAGAACAGGCTCCGCCGCTGCTTGGGGGTGCTCCCGAAGGCGGGCACGAGCGGCCAGAACACCCGCCGTCCGACCAGTACGAGGATGGCGGGGAGCAGGGTGAGCATCGCGATCAGTGCGCACAGCACACCGACGGTGCCGAGCGGGCCCATGCCCCGGCTGCTGTTGAGGTCGGCGGCGAGCAGGCACAGCAGTCCGGCGGCGACGGTGCCGGAGGAGGCGAGCACGGCGGGCCCGCAGCCGCGCAGGGCGGCGAGCATGGCCTGGTACGGTCGCTCGATGCGCCGCAGCTCCTCCCGGTAGCGCGAGACGAGCAGCAGCGCGTAGTCCGTGCCCGCCCCGAACACGAGGATCGTCATCACACCTGAGCTCTGCCCCGAGACGGCCGTGCCGAAGGCCTGGTTGAGGCCGTAGGCGACGCCCATCGACATGTAGTCGGCGATCCCGGCGACGACGAGGGGCACGAGCCACAGCACGGGGCTGCGGTAGATGAGGATCAGCAGTACGGCGACGACGGCGACGGTGGTGTAGAGCAGCGGTCCGCCGAGCGAGTCGTAGACCGCGCCGGAGTCGGTGCCCAGCGCGCCGGTGCCGCCCACATCGACGCTCAACCCGCCTTCGCCCTGGGCGACTTCGCGGACGTCGGTGACGAGCTTGTCCTGCTTCTCCTCATCCGCCCCGGGCTCGTTGCTGGCGACCGGGTACATCAGGGTCGTGCCGTCCTTGGACGGAATTCCGTCGGGAACACCGTCGATCAGCTTGTGCTGCCGGGCGATCTCCGCGACCTGCCCGGCCGCGGTCTTCCGGTCGGCGGCGCTGAGCCCGCCGTCCCGGTGGTAGACGAGTACCATCTCGGTGGTCTCGCCACCGGGCAACTTCTCCTCGATCTTCGCCGCTTGCGTCGAGTCCGCGCTCGCCGGCAGGTAGTCGGTGACCTTGTCGTGCTGCACGTCGGCGAGCTTCGCCGCGAACGGCCCGACGAGCGCGATCACCGCAATCCACAGCCCGAGCACCGCCCATGGGACGGCTCGCCAGCGCCCCGTCCTCGTCGTGGTTGTCTCTCCGGCCCTCATCGACCGATCTCCCTCCGGGTGACGTCTGCTTCGGTCCCCAGACTTCCGGTCAGAACCACGGCTTTCGTCGGGCGGGAGGGCGAGGTGACGCGTACTGCCGGGGGCGACGGCGGCTGCGGATTACTCCCTGGGGAGTAAGCGGCGGACGGCACGCGGCCGCGGGAGGGACGCGGGGCTGTTTCGATCTTCGGCTACCGCCGCGATGGGGGTCCCCCGCTCGAGCGAAGCCGAGAGTGGGGGAGCGACCAGCCCTCACGGACCTGCAGCAGAATCAGTCCCCCGCCGGGAAGGTGCGAGGGGCCCGGGCTCACCCGGGGCCCACGACGGCGCCGCGCCGCCGTGAGCAATCGCGTCACATCATCCGCACAGATCGTCAGCGCAGCGCCTACTGCAGCGAGGGTCTCCCGTTCGGCAGGCGTGTACGGCCCGTCGGCGAGAGCGATACGGGCGCCCTGGAGGAGGATGGCCTCCCGGCCGGCCGGGAGGCCAGGTGGGGGCGCCAGCGGGTCCAGGGCTTCGTGGAGCTCTACGGGCGGCCCGGGCCCGCAGGGTTCGCCGAAGATCCGGCGCCGTGCGGTGAGGGTGGAGGCGACCGGACCGTATACCTCGCGCTGGTCGCGCTGGTCGCGCTGGTCGCGCTGGTCGCGCAGGAGGGGCAGGTCGGCTATTGCCTCGCCGCTGTCGGCGAGCAGGCGCCGCACGGCCGCAATCTGTGCAGCGCATTGGCGAAGGAGCCGGTCAGACCGGTGACGTAGGCGTGATCCCTCGTGGCTGACCGCTCCGTGACCGTCGGCCGAGACGACGAGCATGGGACGCGGGTAGCGTGCACGCAGAAAGTGCCTTCCGGCTGTGGTGACAGAAGCCCTAGGCAAGCCTCATCGTCCCAGCTCACCAGGCACTTGTGTTTCTGCTCAAGATCCGGACACGGCAACAAGTGAAACGCGCAGGCTAAGGGCACAGCTCTGACCAGACGGCATGGGCGCTGATCGCATCGGCTGCCTGTTCGACGGTGTGTCCGTCGGTGTCGATGCGCAGATGACCGATCCCGGCTTCTTCCAGGCCGGCGGCCGATGCCACCGCCTGGTCAGCGGCGTGGAGCAGGCCTGCGACGGACTGCCCTCGCATGGGGTCGCCTGGTTGCGACCAACTGCCGCCTTGTCCACGGGACATGATGCGTTCCGTCAGGTGCTGCCGTCCGGCGTGCAGTCGGCACAGCGTGAGCTCGGTCGCAGGGATCGCGTCGGAGTACGCCTTGACCGTGGCCTCGTCCTCGACCGGGCCGGACATGATCAAGCACTGGGCCCCGGCCGCACGGTAAGTCCGCCACACGGCGGCCAGGTTGCGGGCCTTGACCCGGTGGTTGGCGGGATCCTCCTGAACCGGGAGGCAGAAGCCGAGCTGGTCGAGATCGAGATACGCGGCGGTGACACCAGCGCCCAGGACTCTTCGGTAGACCTCGAAGCCGACCGTTGATTTGCCGACGCCGGTCGCGCCGCACAGCCACAGAACCGGCACATCAGCGGAAGGCTCCGCTTGCGCCATGGCTACGCTTTGGCCCGCAGCGATGACCGTCGACGGCTCGGACGCGTCAGACGAACGGCCAGGAGCCGAGGCCGGCCATCCGTCGGTCAGCTCACCGACATGCCGCGTCACCTCGTGCACCGGCAATCCGCTGGTGTCGACGCAGGCATCCGCGAAGGTGCTTGCGTCCAGGGCGTCGGCTTCCCGCAGCACCTCGTCGACTGACTCGGCGGGACCTCCGCGACCGGTGAACCGCTGCCGAAGCACCTCCCGGTCGGCACGCAAGCGGCACACCGTCACCGCGGCCTGCGGAATCAGGTCTACGTGCACCCCGCAGGCGGGATCGACGACTCCCGAAACGATGAGACACCGGGCGCCGGCCGCCCGGAATCCGGCCACTACCGCGTCAACGTTGCGTGCCTTCATACGGTGCCGCCCTCGATCACCCGCAGGCTCGGGGTAGCAGATCCCCAACTGGTCGATGTCAACGAAGCCGCTCTCGATCCCGGCCCGCGTGAGGTGGGAGTGCATCTCCCAGGCGACCGTGGTCTTACCGACTCCCGGCGGACCGCAGAGCCACAGCACGGGGAACACAGCGCCCCTCACCGGCTTGCCGCCAGACCCGGGCGGTGCGCCGTGAGCTCCGGAAGCGCGGGTTCGATGACAGAGGCCATGGCCCCGGATTGTCTCCATCGTGCACATGCCTGTCGACGGATTTTGGGGCGCTCGCGGACCCCCACGAGGATCAGGAACAGGCATTCCTCATGGTGATGGCGTCGGCGTCGCTGCTTACAGACGGTTCCCCGGAGTCTCCCGGGCACCCCGCCTGGTGTGCGAGATTGCCGGTAGGGCAGCATCTGCTGGGATATCGCCTGCCCGTGAGGGGTCGTCATGCGCTCCATCAGCCGTGTCGCTGGGCCTGCCCTGCTCGCCTGTCTGTTTCTGGCGGGCTGTTCGTCTGATCCGCTCGGAGTGCCGGACGCGCCGTCGTCCGGCACTGCGGCGCCGGATGCGTCTGCGTCGGGCGCCGCGGGCGGGGGCCGGTCGCTCGCGGTCGGGGCCGGTCCGCAGAAGCACTACACGGTGCAGCGGCAGCCCGCGGCGGGCAGCTGCCGCTACCGGTATGAGAAGGGGGAGCCGCTGGAGGACCCGAAGTGCACGCCGGGCGCGATCTCCCCGGCCGTCACGCAGGCCAATCTGAAGTCCACGATCTGCCGCAAGGGCGGCTACACCGCCGGCGTGCGCCCCTCCGCGTACGTGACCGGCAAGGAGAAGAAGCTCAACGCCGCCTCCTACGGCTATGCCGGCAGCATGTCCGACGCCGAGTACGACCACCTGATCAGCCTGCAGCTCGGCGGCGACCCCAACGACTACCGCAACCTGTGGGTCGAACCCGCAGACCCCGGTCACAAGAAGGGCAGCGGGGTCAACAACAAGAAGGACCCGGTCGAGACGAAGCTGCACACCGCGGTCTGCGCCGGCAAGATCACCCTCGCACAGGCACAACAAGCGATCGTCACCGACTGGACCACCGCACTGTCCGCACTCGGCCTCAGCTGACGCGGGACAGCGCAGCGTGCCGCACGTGGGGGCTCGGGGCGGCGGAGTGTGGAGGCGGCCTCGGAGGCGGCCCTGGACTCACTCCGGCGGCGTTCGGGCTCGCGGTCTCAGGCCGCGGGCTCCCAGACGAATCCGTCCGGGTCGGTGAACGGCCCGGCGTCGCTGCCGATCGCGAGCCGGGACGATCCCGCTCCCTCCGGCGGCACGCCGGCGACCTTGGCCAGGCCCTTGCGCCCGTACAGCGACAGCTTGACGGGGCTGGACGAGGCGTCGAACTCGACGTACTTGCTGCCGAAGCTCTTCGCCACCTTGAGGCCGCGCTCGACGTAGAACTGCTTGCTCGCGGCCATGTCCGCCACTCCCAGCAGTACGACGATCTCGTCGATCTGCCGGCTGTCGGGGCCGGAGTCCTTCTTCGAGGAGCTCGCGATCTGCCAGACGGTCCCGTCCGGGGCCTGGACGACGCCGCCGTAGCCCCACAACGACTTCTTGGCGGGCTTCAGCGCCGTGGCGCCGGCGTCGAGCGCGGTGCCGAAGAGGTTGTCGACGATCGACGGCTGGGACACCACGAGCGAGACGGTGAACCCGCGAAAGCCGGAGGTCGGCTCGTCCGAGGCCCGCAGACGTACCTCTTTGCCCAGGCCGAAGCCCTCCGCGTAGAAGCGCTCGGCGGCCGCGGGGTCGGCCACTTCCAGAGTGATGAAGTCGATGGAGGTCATGTCTTCACGCTAGGTGTCCGCGGCGGCCGATGCTTCTTCAATCCTGACCGATGTCGTCGGCAGGCCGACTCGCCGCACCGGCCGTAGCCGGGCAGCCCCGCGGACGGCGGCCCCCGCAGCGATCGAGCCCCCACCCGTGCTCACCTGCCCATGCCCAGCCCATGCCCATGCCCATGGTCACGGGCATGACGGTGCCCGTGCCGGGGGCCGGGCCGTGCCGGTGGGCGCACTTGCCCGCCCGCCCCGCC